>JACMND010000135.1 GCA_014378705.1 Pedobacter sp.
GCTGTATTGGCAATGTAAATGGCTGTAACATCAACGGTGGCGTCGGTTGGTTCGCCCTGCCAGTTGATCACACTTCCTCTTTCTATCTCAAAACGTCTTTTCAAAAAGTTAAAAGAAAGTTCGTAAGCTCCTTTAACCACTTCAAATGATCCGGCCATATTCACTTTTCCGCTCGGATCAATTCCTGCCGTTAACTGTGCATCGCCCTGGATCTCAAGGAAATCCCCGTTGCCTTCATCTACAACAATATTAAACTTGGCATTCGAATCCACCTCTATGTTTAACCCCACATCCATCCCGGTTATAGTCGCGTTGTTTAAAGTGTCCAAACCGGAAGTTAAAGTAGAGGCTCTTTGTGGGTTGTTCCTATCTACAAACTCCACAATGCCCTCCCTTTCCACAACACCCGGATCGCTTTGTGGCAGGATGATGGTGAAGTCGGTTCCTTTATTAATCTTTAAACTGCCGTCAACCACCGGGCTGTTCATATCTCCACGGATGCGCAGGTTGCTGTTTAGAAAAACGTTTCCGTAAAACAGGTCGTTATCTTTTTTGGTGCTGCTTAAAACTTTAAAATTATCTGTGTTAATATCAAGGCCAAAACGATAGTCAAGGTAATTGGTGGTAAGAACATCGCCATCAACAACCGCTTGGTTTCCCACAGAATCAATTAATGTGAACGTATTAAAGTTAATTCCTTCCGCTGTAAAGCTTATTTTTTCCTGATTAATTCGGTAATTAGAATTTAGCATGGCAATGTTAAACGCCACCTGATTAAAGTTCAGATCACCGCGGACCGCCGGAGCAGCAGGGGTACCGGTAATATTTAATGAACCTTTAATATTACCACTTGCATTTTTTAAACTACCCATCGAAAGGCCTTCAACGGATGCCAGGTTCAGATTATTTACATTAAGGTCTAAGTCGAAACTACTTTTATTTTCAGGCCTTACAAAATAATCACCGTCCAAAATAATGTCGTTACCTTTCCCTGTAATACTCACATTGGCGGCATAGGTATTCGCCTCACGGTTATTTACTTTTATCCCAATATCACCCACCGTATCCGCCCGGAAAGTAAAATCTTTAACATTCAGATCGCCTACAAATACAGGGCTGCCAACCAGATTATCTACCAGCACATTCCCATTAATAGTTCCATCTGCAAGCAGCGAATCCTGCTGCGCTATAGCTGTTAAAGTTCCTATCCTGAAATTGGTGAAATCAACGCTCATCGGTGCGTTTCCGCGATGCGGATTGCTGTTTATCGCCAGTGTTTGTCCGCTCTTGCTCAACTGGAAGTTGCTAGCAAAAATTCCTTTGGGACCATATTCAATAAAATTACCCGGTGTAACTGCCCAGGCATCGTAATTCAGCATTAAACCATCCGGTTTAAAACTAAATTGATACTGGTCAGCCAAAAGCGAGAGCAATCCAGCCAGCCGATATTTATCTTTATCACCCTTATCTTTTACATTCAGATTAATTCCAAGTTTGTTATTTTCTATCTGCCCGTTTACACTTGTCTTGTAGATTTGCATGGCAGAAGTTCCAATCTTATCCAATGATATGTTATAGCTAAGCGCATTGATTCCGCTATTAAGACTTATACTTAAATTTTGAATGGTATTGCCTCCATAAACAATAACCGGTGCGCTTCCTTGAATTTTTAAACCTCCGGCTTCCGTATTAAAAGTTCCCCTAATAATAACCGGTTCCAGTTTAGTTAATAAGGGAACCAACTCCTGCAAAACAGGGCGCTGGGTTACATTCATTGCGAAGCTAAAGTTCTGAGTATCTTTAACCGGAAGCTTCTGACCGTTTCCAATTTTGAAGTATTTATTGATCTCGTTAATTAAAGCATTGCCAATCTCCGTCAAATTATATTTACCGGTCAGGTTAGCCGACATAAATTCAGACCGCAACCTCAGGTCCTTTTCTTCTCCGTTGATGGCCGCATCTACATTTACACTGTCAAGTTGATAACGCTGTCCGTTAGCAACCAACAGTAAATTACTCGCTTCCACCTTTCCAATCAGCCTATCCGGGTTGGTTGAGGGAAGATTGGCAACAATTTTTCCGCGAAAGCGCAGATCTGAATCGTAGAGGTTCAGCTTGTGCAAATTCAAACTATCTACATTCAGGTTCAAATTAACCGCAGGAAATTCATCTTTGATATTCGCTTTTGCGTTGAGATCAAAACGAATATTCTGATCATTCATCTTCGCGTCTACCGTTACATTCTGCCTAACCATGTTTCCATTTAAGACAAAATTCTTATACGTGTAACCGTTTAAATAAGCGCTTTTGGCTACTGCGTTAAACTTAGCATTTATGTATTTCGGATCGAACCCGGTGCCGGTAACTTTAGCCGTAGCGGTAACCCGTCCCATGATAGAATCCTGCTTAAGCAGCCTGCCTGCATTAAAATTATTGAGCTCAATAGTTCCGTTAAACTTCTCTGAGCCTTTTCCTTTCCCTGAATTCATACCACCTGAAGCTTTGGCTGAGCCGAAGTCTGACTTAAGCAACATGTTTGCGTTAAAATTTGAAATTCCTCCTTTAAAGGTGCCGGATAAATTAATAAACGCAGGCAAACGGATGTTGTCCGGGATTATTCCGACAGAGACCAGGCGGTTCAAATCGTCGCGACCTGAATTGAATTCCCTCAAATTAATGTTAAAATTGGCCTTTTCCATGTTGGGTAAACCGGTAATGCGGCCCGATGCCGAAATTCGCGTCTGACCTAAACCTGAAATATTAAATTGCGGGATATTTAGTTCGGCAACGCTTCCGGTAACGGATCCGTTCACATTAATAAAGGCGTCCGGGCTCCTTTTAAAAGGATCTACAGTAGAAAGCTGTGGGGCAAGCAGTAATATATCGCGAAAGCTCAACCTGCTGTTAATCAGGCTGGCCTTAATTTGAATAACACCCGGATCTTTGGCAATACTTTCTAAAGATGGATATTGAATGCTGACATAATCTTTAATGATTGTGCCCGGGGTTTTAATGTACAGATCTTCCAGTGTGGCTCCTGTATTTGTGTAATTAAAGTTGGTGCGAAGATCGTTTAATACAAACCCGCTCTTATCGCCAAAACTGGCAGAAGCCAGATTACCGGAAATGCTATCAAGACTGTAGAAAAAATCTGTAGCGTTTAAGTTTAATCCATCAAGGCCCAAATGCCCGTAATCAATGCCTTTTTTCTGAACCGGCATATTAAAATTATCAAATTTCAAACTATTACCCCTGAAATTTACAGTGCTTACGGATACTTTCCACTCGTTGTTAAGCTGTGCCTTAACTTCCTGCTCAACCTGTTTGGCCACGATTTTAGCCTGTTTGGTTTTACCCAAAGCAATCAGTGAATTAGAGTTGTTGAGTTCTACCTTTTTTATTGCGATTAACTGGTTTTTGAGATCAATTTTATCAAATTCGGCAAGCAGTTTATCAAAGCTGACTTTTGATTTAATTGCTGAAACGCTGTTCTGATAATCTACATTTATTTTTGAAAGATCAACGGTTCCCAGCTTAAGATCTAAGTCAATCGGCTCATTACTGTCTGCCTCTATCTTAGCGGGGCTTTCATTTTTTAAAGCAGGTTCAGACTGTATAATTTTCGCGTTTACATTTCGCAAAACTATGTTAGGAACCGAAAACCGCATACTATCCAAATCAAACTCCTGTATCCTGGTATCTAAATGGCCAAGGGAAAACACCACATCATTCGCAGTAACCGCGTCTTTAAAACCAATTTTTATACGATCCAAATTGATTTTTTCAATAGAGAACTTCATGCCCGCCATACTATCGGTTGGAGGCGTCGCTTCCTGCTTTTGCTCACCAACAAAAGCTTTTATAATATAATCAAAGTTGAAAGTGCTGTCGGGCATGGTTCTGCTTACGTTCGCCGTAATCCCACGCAAATCAATTTCATTGATTTCAATCTGGTTGCTCAATAATTTCATCAGACTGATATCCACTTTAAGGGTATCGCCAGCTAAAAGGGTATCCCGATCCTGATCTTCAAAATAAATGCCCTCAAGAACAAGCAGTTTAGGGAGATCAAGGCTCAGTTTATCAATTTCGACCTTCGTTTTAATTTTACTTTCCAGAAAGGTGACCATCTTCTGCCGGGCAAAGTTTTGTACAGCCGGAACCTGTATTAATATGTAGGCGAGAACAACCAGGAAAACAAGTCCTCCGATGATACACAATATAATTTTAAGAGCAATTATTCCTATTCTTTTCAAGCCTAAATGTTCAATATTATCCTTATAAAAGCAAAAAGGATTAAATTGTTTTCTTGAATATATGTTTATGGCAGGTTACAGGAAGCAGCGGGGGAACCGTATGAAGCCCTTAAAAAAAGAAGGACCGGATACCACATTGTGGTGCCGGCCCTTAATCTAAATTAACGCTCTCGGATTCTTTTACAGTAAAACATATATTAAAGTTGCCTTAAACCACAAAGAGATACTAACAAGTTTTCAACATTTTTAGGATATTTTTTTGTCGATTATAATAACCTTATGCTTATAGCCACTCCGCCTCCGGCAGCCAGCCGTTGCTTTAACCTTGTTTTGCTATTTACAGTTAATTTTTTAACCGTGTAGCTTTGCGGCATTTTATTCCAGCTCGCATCTTTGCCGTCCGCGTAAATGGTAGCGATGTATTTTTTACCGGTAGGAAGAAAGTTAAAATTGAGGTTTGCTTCTCTGGTATTTTCATCGGTAATGCCTCCAACAAACCATTCATTTTTATTTTTTGCTTTTCTGGCGATAGTGATATAATCACCCGGTTCGGCTTCTAATATATAAGTGTCGTCCCAATCCACAGCCACATCTTTTATAAATTGGAAGGCATCCGGAAAACGCAGATAATTTTCAGGCAGATCAGCGGCCATTTGTAAAGGGCTATACATGGTTACATAATAGGCTAGTTGCTTAACCAGTGTGGTATTTACCCGTTGGTTTCCGCCCGGATTGTAATAAGAAAGATCTGTCTGAAAGATTCCAGGTGTATAATCCATCGGTCCACCCATTAAACGGGTAAATGGTAAAATTGTCGCATGTTCCGGGGCTAAACCACCCATTGCTTCAAATTCTGTTCCCCGGGCTGATTCCTGTGCGATCCAGTTGGGATATGTGCGGTTTAAACCAGTCGGGCGTACCGCTTCATGACTGTTCACCATAATTTTATGTTCCGCAGCTTTCTCGGCTACATGAATATAATGGTTTACCATCCACTGGCTGTCATGATGCTCCCCTCTCGGTATGATCTTACCAACATAACCGGTCTTAACAGCATTGTAGCCGTTTTCAACCATAAATTTAAAAGCGGTATCTAAACGGCGTTCATAGTTGGTTGCCGATCCGGAGGTTTCATGGTGCATCATGATCTTTACACCTTTTAATTTAGCGTAGCTGTTTAGTTCTTTAACATTAAAGTCAGGGTAAGGGGTAACATAGTCAAAGACATTTTCCTTCCAGTTGCCAAACCAATCTTCCCAGCCAACATTCCAGCCCTCAACAAGTACTGCATCAAATCCGTTTGCGGAGGCAAAGTCAATGTGTTTTTTTACATTTTCGTTGGTTGCCCCATGTCTTCCGTTAGGCTTTAGCTTACTAAAATCATCTCCCATCTTAACGTTGTTTTCACTGCTGTAAGCCCAGCTGCTTTTACCGGCTACAAAATACTCCCACCATACACCGATATATTTTACCGGTTTAATCCATGAAACATCTTTGTAGGCGGTTGGCTCATTTAAGTTTAGAATTAATTTAGAAGCCAGTATTTCTGTTGCTTTATCACTCACCACAATGGTTCTCCAGGGTGTATGCGTATCGGTTTGCATATACCCTTTATTTCCAAGGCCGTCCGGAGTAAGGTGGGAACTTAATTTAAAATTGACAGCATCCAAATTTAAGGACATAGCCGGGTAATTAATTAAAGCGGCTTCATGGATGTTTATATAAAGCCCATCTGCAGATTTCATCATGGATGGTGTTTGTATGGCCAGCGTTTTTATGGGATATTGCGCATGAACATCTATCGTAGCTTTTTTCATTAAGCCTGGAATTTCAGACAGTTTTGAAGTGGTGTAAGCATATTCGTTGGTATCATAATCTCCCGGAATCCAGAATGTTTTATGATCACCCGCAAGGTTAAACTGCGTATTTTCCTCTTTAATGATGAAATATTTAAGATTTTCCTGTTTCGGAAACTCATATCTGAATCCCAAACCATCATTAAACAATCTAAACCTGATCTGTATAAAACGATCTTTTTCAGCTTTCTGAATCAGGGTTACCAACAATTGGTTGTAATTGTTCCGGATCGTTTTCTGCTCGCCCATTATTGGATTCCAGGCATCGTTCACTGTTTTTTGCTCTGATTTTCCGATTGTGAATCCACCAGAAAACGAAGCAACATCAACGGTTTCTATGCCAAGTGTACTTGGTTTTATTACAGGTTTTTGTTTGAAACTTAACTGGTAGGTTGGAATTCCGTTAGCGGCAAGTTCAAATTTTAAAGAAAGATTACCATTTGGTGAAGTAATAACCTGGGCCTGTATAGTTACAGAGCATGAAATAATAAGAAGTGTAAATAATAACGTGCGCATACAAAATATTTTGAATTTGTTTATCCCTTAACTGTCTTCAGCCAGGCATTGGCCATTAGCTCTGATCCGGCCATGGTGGGATGCACGCCATCGCCAGACCAATATGCTCCAGGTGCCTTAGTTAAGGCCGCATCAAAAACTTTTTGGTATGGAATAAAGCTGGCATCAAATTCTGCGGCCAACTGCCTGGCGGTTTCCTGGTACTCTTTTAAAACCTGAAACCAACTTTGGTTTACCGCTGTACCTATAATTGCAAAAGGTTCTCCGATGATCAGTTTCACATCCGGAAGTTTATCTTTTGATCGCTGTAACAAAGCACGATAATCGTTTTTGTAAGTTTCTACGGTGCCCTTATAACCGTGGCTAAGCGTATGCCAGTAGTCGTTAATGCCAACCAAAATACTCAGGATGTTCGGCTTTATATTAATGACATCGTTCTCCCAGCTTTCTGCCAACTGGTACACTTTATTGCCACTGATACCCCGGTTATAAATTTGCAGTTTTTTGTCAGGATGATTAAATAAAAGATCTGCGGAAGCCAGAAATGCATAACCGCCTCCTAAACCATTCTGAGAATTGAGTTCGTTGTTGGTTCGGTTTCGGCCGGAATCGGTTATAGAATCTCCCTGAAAAAGGATGATGTCGCTTTCCTTAAAATTTACTTTTTTAACGCTCGATTCTGCTACTGCAGAAAAGGCGATTTCCGGTATACTAAAAGTTGCCAGGCTTCCGAGGGCCGCTTTAACTATAAAAGATCTTCTGCCTGATTCTATATTTTTCATTCAGCAAGGTAAATGAAAAATACCTTATGATTAAATTAGATTGAAATCTTTTGGAGAGACTAATTTAAGACAGACTAAAATTTTTTAATGGTTAAGTCTGCTCCACCAGGCTTTTTAACAATCATTTGCAGAGGCTTAGAATCTTTAACAAACTTGCCGGAATAAGTTGTTCCTGCTTCGGAGCCGCTACTAAATGTAAAGTTAATGTCGTAACTATTAAAACTTCCGGTAAATAAAGATCCGTCCTCATCCCCATTGAAATTCCCTTTATTTACGTTTAAAGCATCTGGTTTAAATTGGAAAACAGTTAATCTGGAACTTTCCCAGTTGTTGGAAAAATCAGGAATAAACAGGTTCGATACTGCTCCGTCGTCGCCACATCCGGTCATTAAAAATAATAACAGGCAGGTCATTGTTAATAATTTTGTTCTCATGATACTGATTTTAATTTTGGCTTTAAGAGATTTTTAAGATTGTGACCGTTTTATTTAGGAATGCATATTAAATCAATTTTCGGCTATGGCATGGTTGTTTAGCAGTGTATTAAAGATTGCTACACGCTCAGCTAAGGTATTTAACCTTCTTGCGAGAGAAGCCGAATGAGCCGAGATATCGTTTTGCAGCGCTTTCTCCAATTCCCTTTTTCTGGTTTTATTAGGTTCCTGATTATATTGGTAAATCCTGTCGAGGAAAGTATAATTGATTTCCAGCAGGTATGGTCTATGGATGTCTTCAATGGCAAACTCTATCAGGCTGGAGAATTTTAAGGATAGCTCTTTGCTTTTCCAGTACGTATTAATCGCTTGTTCATAAGTGCTTTTGTTTCCGTTTAACAATTCATATATTCCATTATAACTTAGTATCGCATCGCCAAACTGTTTAAAAGCACCGGCATTGTTCATGGAGTTCTTAATTGCTAAAAAAGCTCCGTTCGCGTCTTTCGCTTCGTTAAGATATTGATTCAGGGCACTGGTAATTAATGGCAGAAACTCCATTCTTCCTCTTAATAAAGCCCTTTCATCAATCCGGGTATTTTTGCTTAACAGGATCACAATAGAATCATAACCCCGCCTGCTTTCTTCCTGCAATTTCCTGATAAGCAGGGCATCATTGCTTGCGGCTATTCTTGTCATTTGTTGCACAGCGATTTTTAACATATCAGGGCCGGGCTTTGAAACAAAAATATCTACGGTAATTAAATTATCCTTTGGCAGGGTCGCACGTCCCTCCATCGGGTAATCTATCTGATAAAGCTTTGTGTTGCTGCTCCCAATATTGGCGAAGCTGATCTGGTTTGGAATACTTAAACTGATTATTCCCTGCGGATCTGTGGTTAACTGCTGGCCATTTATTAAAAATCTGGCACTTGCCAGTGCGCTATAATCCGCGTAACGGATGCGGAACTTATAGCTTGTGGTTTGTGCCGAAACCTGGATAATAATTAGGTTCAAAATAATTAGCAACAGAGTTTTCATACCCATTTTAATTGGCCGAAATACTTATAAAATCGTTTGAACTCAACGTTCTTAAACTGTTATAGAGCTCTTTGTTGCCTTTGCTTACAATGATTCTTTTTTCATCTCCGGATTTATAAGGAAGCACGGCTTCGAAATCTCCGGAATCATCTGTCTTAAAAGTTTTCGACACGCCTTCAAACCTAATTTTTGCCTGGGCAATCCCTGTTCTTCCGGGTAATCGAATTACATTTCCTGTAACCGTGATGGAATCCAACCGCTTTTTAAGGTCAATGGTCAGGTTGGTGAAGTTCGTAGAATCGCTCAGTAAATAGGTGCCGTTATTTATCAGGCTATAACCAGGCACTTCGGCACTTAAGTCTATTTTGAAACCCCTGTACTCCGGGTTTATTCCGGTAAAAACGGCGGTTCCTTCATTGTCAATTTTTTTAAGGCTGCTGTATTGTGCTATGCGTATTTGCACTTGCCCGTTCCTGATCAGTTCTTCTGTTCCATTTGGGCCAGTTAATAAAACAGACAAGCTTAAAGGCACCTTTTCGCGAATGGTTTCAGGCTTGTACCTGTATCCTAAATAAATGATGATAAAAAATATAACCGCCGGCCCAGATAAGTAAAGTGTTCTGTTTTGGGATGTAGCGTTATACCGGGCTACAGATTTCATGGCACCGGATAAAAATGCTGTGGAAATTAACGCAATTAAAACTACAAGGAAAAAATAAACCGGCATGCTCATATTAATTTGCTTACCGGAGCTTACCAGAAAATAAAAAAATACAGCAAACAAAATAAAACCTGCCATCGAAACGATTATCCAGGTAAGTGTTGAAGTTTTTTGCATCAGATCACAAAAAAAAGATTGTGTGCTAACCTGTATTGGCAGAAACGGCTTGGCAAAAAAGAAACAGCTTCAGGCTATTAATAATAGAAATTTACAAAGAATTAATTAAAAGTCTGATCTTAAAATTAAATCCCTAATTTAATCAAACAGGCACTAGAATTTTATTCTGTGGGATGCGTACCCAAGTTTTCCTGGCCGTACTTCCAGGGACAGTGCCGGCATTTATTTTTGCAGCAGGTGCCTCTTTTCAGATGATAGCTTTCTGTAAAAACCAGGTTTCCGTTTTTATCCACGTAATAGTCTTCTCCTTCTTTCACTTGTTCATTATTTTAATTGGAATGAGATTATCAAAATGTTCTTTCAGATGTTTTCCATCCCCGTGAAGGGTCCATATTTCTTTGGGTTTGACCTTGCCTATCATCGATAAAATATCATTCCAATCCACATGATCTGAAATTAATAGTTCCATATCGTTTGATCTTTGGAGTTGTTTCCAACCGGAAGCAAATACACGGGCTACATTTTTAGCTTTAAAATAACTGTTAAAAGTCATCGGTGGCACAATATAAACGTATCCCATATCAGGCTGTTTCATCAATTTACGATTGTATGGCAGGTACTTTCCCGGTTTAAATCCCAGATTCTCATAAATCTGGTTGATAGGAAGAATATTAAAATGAACCAGTACTTTCCGGTCTGGACAATACTGTGTAATGAGATAAATTAGCCTCTGGGCTTTTCCCAGGGAATATGCCCCAAGCAAAATATTCTGATTGTTCCCGTTAAATTTTAATATCTCGGTTACCGGGTCTGGATGTTGAACCATCGGATCCGCAAATGTAGTTTCAGTTATTAAAACATCTGCTTCCGTAAACTCTATGGGTTCACAAGTTGGGTCGTCCTGAAATTTATAATCTCCGGTATATAAATATCTTATACTTTTAAATATGATCAAAATTTGCGCAGATCCAATGATATGGCCGGCAGGGATAAACCTTATTTCGACATCGTTAACAAAGAAAGCTTCCCCAAATGGTACGATATTAAAAACGCCTGCCGCATTCTTTTTGTAGCGGTGCGCCATAATTGCGGCAGTGGCTTTTGTGCAGAAAACATTTTGGTTGCCGCTGACTGCATGATCGCCATGGGCATGAGAAATTACGGCATTTAAAACTGGTTGTTTTGGATCTAGATAAAAATTTCCTTTCGCACAGTACAATCCAGTATCCGTTAACTTAAGAAAGTCTGGCTCTATCATGCTAAAACCGGATTGATCGCGATAAACTGTTCATGCAAAGCCAGAACCTGGGGTATCAAAAGCAGATTTTCATCATTTAAAACAGTAAAATCTGAAAGCTTTTCTTTCTCTTGATCATCTAACTGCCTGTCCATACGCAGCCTGACGTCGCTTTCTTTAAGATGATCACGCTTTATAACCCGCAAAATTTTAATAGCTTCCGGTGCGGTTACCAAAATAGAATAATCACACATATGGTAAGATCCGCTTTCAAATAATAACGCAGCTTCTTTTATTACATAAGGTGCTTTTTGCTTTAAAACCCAATTGTCAAAAGCCCTGAAAACAGCTGGATGAACCAGGGCATTTAAAGTTTCTAGTTTGTTATCGTTATTAAACACAATTTCGGCTATGTGCTTTCGGTTAAGAGAACTATCCAGGTTGTATGATGCTTTACCAAAGGCACTTATAATTTCATTTCTCAAATTCTCATCCGCATACATAACCTCCTTAGCGATCGCATCCGCATAAAAAACAGGAATTCCAAGCACCTCAAATATTTGGCATACGGTTGTTTTCCCACTTCCAATTCCGCCTGTAATTCCAACTTTGAGCATTATTTTATAATGAGATAATCTAAGGCCTGCGGCTCAACGCTAATAATTTTGCAAAAATCCGGGTACTTACCTATTTTAACTGGCAACTGTGGAATCGCCATTTCTGACCAATTTGCCATGTCTACAGTAGCGACAAATAAATCACGGTTTATATTCGCAGAGTTACTTAATGCCGACAGGAAGGTGATCTTTACCTTGTCGGGAAGAAGTTTTACATTTCTGAAAGATCGGTTGTTTACAATTTTAACCGGAACATCCACACTCATCTCTGTAAATTCGTCAACCGGTATCTTTATGTCGATCATAAAAGGATAAATATTGATGTTTGCTTTCAGAGGTCGTTTAAGTGGTACATTGGCTGAAATAATTTGGCTTACATTTTCAGCTTTCAACGTTTCCGTTTCCCATACTTCCACTTTCAGGAGATCATCAAACGGCCCGCTTACGGTCACATATTCCGGGTTCATCTTTATCTTGCCGGAGATCTCAAACTGTGGCTGAAACTGAATTGAATGAACCACTTTTACAGGAACCTTTTTTACAGATCGGGTAGAAAAATCAAAATATAAGGTATCCGGTTGCACAAAAACCACTTTTTGATCTGTTTCAAACTGCTTGTTAATCTGAAAAAGCTGTTCTGAAAAGGTTACATAATTGCGTTTGTTAAGGTCTTTTAAATTTACCGTTACAGACTGGGGCCTAATACGAAGTTTTGAAAATACCAATTCCCAACCAGTACCTTCAACCTGCAATTTAACAGTATCAGATTGCAGTGGATTAAACGCTTTGTTCTGTGGCAGAGCCGTGTACTTCACCAAAGTACCAACCTGATACACGTATCGGTTAGATAAGGCAAAAAATAGCCACGCTCCTATCGCTAAGACCAGGCACGAAATAAATACGGAAAGCCTGCGCCTTTCCAGTTTGCTTAATTTTATCAGCGGCATTTGTCAAGCCTTTTTTATTTATCAGTAAAATAAAAAATGCCGCTACAGTTTGAAGCGGCATTCTGAGAAACTTGTCAATCTACACCTTTACATTTAAGGCTTTGGACGATTCCAGGGAAATGGCTGATTTTTCAAAACGTATTTTTGTTCCGCCTTCAACTTCAATTAAAAAGGTAGTTTCGTTCAGATCTACAATCCGGCCATGAATTCCGGAAGTAGTAATTACCCTGCTCCCTTTGGTTAATTCTTCAACATACTTTTTATGATCCTTTGCTTTCTTCATCTGCGGACGAATCATAAAAAAATAAAACACGACTATAATTAAGAGCATCGGTAAAAAACCGCCTATCTGCTCCATTGAAATTTGTAATAACATATTTAAATTTGATTTATAATTTAGTTGCTTGCCAGAGTTTTTACATCTCCCAAAAGGTGTAACTGAGTAGTTGAAGGAATTGTATTAGCCGTAACTGTAATGACTTTATTTTGCATTCCGCCCTTTCCTTTACTATCAAATGTGACACTTATTTTACCCTGTCCGTTTGGTGCGATAGGTTCTTTCGGAAATTCAGGAACTGTACAGCCACAGGTTGCGGTTGCCCCGGTAATTATAAGAGGGGTATTCCCTGTATTTTTAAAAGCAAATTCATACGAAACTTGTTCACCTTCTTTTATCTGACCGAAATCATAAGACTCTTTTTCAAACTTAAAAACAGGCGCACTATCATTTGAATTCGCCGGACTTACGTTTGCGTTTATCGCACCATTATTTGAAACATTGCCAGCCTGTTTAGACGCGTTATTGCAAGCTCCCAATGCTACAATTGTAATTAAGGATAAAATTAATTTTTTCATGTTTGTATATTTATCTGTGTCAAATAGGATGTAAATAATCTACTCAAGTAAACCCCGTCCGGCCTTATGTATTTTACCGGCTGTTTTCAAATCAGCAAAAATTTTATCTAAAATACCATTTATAAACAAGTTACTTTTTGGCGTGCTAAATTCTTTAGAAATTTCAATATATTCATTTATAGTAACTTTTACCGGGATAGACGAAAAATGAACAAGTTCAGTAATGGCCATTCGCATAAGCAAAATGTCCATCATCGCAATACGCTCAGCCTCCCAGTTTTTAGTTTTTTGTGCGATAAGTTTCTGATACTCCATTTCAAAAGCTACAGATTTGTTAAAAAGATCTATTATGTACAAACGATCCTCATCCCAATTAGGGCAAATTTCAGCTAATTTATTATCTATGGGGTTATCATAACTAAAATTTTTAAACGTTTTGGCAACCAAGGCCTGCAGAACGTCTTTATCAACTGCCCAGTTTATAAACTTTTCTTCAAATATCTGTTCTATTCCCGGGGATTTTAGGATTAGTTTTTTAAAAATGTGTTTGATTACATCTTTATCCGATTTCAGGGTATGATGGTCAGTTTGTAAAAATACAAGATATTCGGGGGAATTTATTAACGATAGAAATACAGATCGGCTAACTTCGGGATCAAAGCTCCAGGATATTTTGTATTTTTTGATTGCGTCCAAATATTCCTGGTTTAATTTCAGGGATTTAATAAAAAGATTTTCGTTGAGCTTAACGCTGGCATTTAAATCTTCAACAGATGGCCTGTGTTTATTGGCACGGCCTTCTGCATCTGCTTTGCTATATTCTGCAACTTCAACCAGTAAGGATAAAAGCCAGATATACATTTCGTAAACCTTATCTACACTTTTAAGCAGCGCATTTTCAAATGGTTTTACTTCTTTAGATTCTGATTGCTGGTAAGAATATAACGCCTGCAACGTTTTAACCCTCAGATGCCTTCTATTTAACATGTATAAGAACTAATTATAGTGGTGGTAATACCCGGTTTAAACTAATAGGTAGCTTTTATTCTTTTCATATCCGCAATCCTTTTTTCAGCAATCCTATTAGCTGCTAAATGGGTTGGAATGTTTTCAATTTTTGATTTTTTTATTACGGTTCTGGTAGCGTCATAAATATTTTCAGCCAGTTGCATCGTTCTTTCTCTGTTAAAACCCGCTATTTCCGAATAACTGTTAATTAATCCCCCGGCATTAATCAGGTAATCAGGCGTATAGATTATTCCTTTATCAAGCAGAAGCTTCCCGTGTATTGCTTCATCGGCTAACTGGTTATTAGCAGAACCGGCAATAATACCACATTTTAGTTTTTCTATCGTTTCTGAATTGATGGTAGCACCAAGGGCACAAGGTGAGTAAATATCAACTTCAAGATCATAGATCCGATTGTTGGAAACCGCTTCCGCACCGTGCTTCTTTGCTACGTTCGCAAGCCGGTCTTCATCTATATCACTTATATAAACTTTGACGTTTTCTTTGCGAAGCAATCCAACCAAATTTTCACCAACGTTTCCGGTTCCCTGTACAGCCACCGTTCTGCCTGCAAGGCTGTCATTCCCAAACATTTCTTTTACGGCTGCTTTAATACCCATAAAAACACCCTTCGCGGTAACCGGCGAAGGATCGCCACTCCCACCTAAAGATTTTGGAACTCCGGTAACATGCTTGGTTTCCATCCGTATGTACTCCATATCTTTGGAAGATGTGCCTACGTCTTCGGCAGTAATAAATGAGCCATTCATGTTTTTTATAAACTTACCGAAACGTCGCATTGACGCTTCTGATTTTTCTACACGACTATCACCAATAATTACAGCTTTGCCGCCTCCCAGGTTCAGACCTGTAATAGAAGCTTTATAAGTCATGCTTCTAGATAACCTTAATACATCGCGTAAAGCTTCTGCTTCATTTTTATATAACCACATCCGGGTGCCGCCAAAAGCCGGCCCTAGAGTTGTATCGTGAACAGCTATAATCGCTTTTAAACCTGTATCCGGATCACTGCAATAAACAACTTGTTGGTGACCAAAAGTACTAAGCTGATCAAAAATGGAAGTTTCTTCGGAAAGTAATAAAGACATATTGATCTAGGTTGCAGGCCCAAAAGTAGCAAAATTTATAATTCTTATTTCAAAAGACAACGTTTAGAATCTATTTGAGAATAATAAAGAACCTAAAAGATTAAATAGTAAACTTAAAAAAGGAGATGGTCAAAAAGTTTTTGTGGCTAAAAGCTAAATATTTTTTTGACAGTTAATGAATCTTTACAAAATATTAAAATTATTGCATCTGCAATTGCCGCAAGGGCAAAATGGAGGATGTTTGGCGGGTTCTCCCATTTTAATAGATATTTAGAAAAATCTATGACAAGTTTTTAAATCAAGATGCCGGCCAGTTTTTTTAATTTTCCAGTGTTTTAACTTTAAGCCAGACAGCATGTCCAATTAGCCGGCAAAAAGTTTATAAACCCCTAAAGAAAAACATAAAGGACAATTGCATCAAGGCTTACGTTCCTTAAAGTAATAAATCCTGTTACGGCTAATGTAGAACTAATCTGGTTTATGTTTTTCGTATTTAAATTAACATCATAACAAGCAAATACACATTGCAAATTGTTAAGGTTAACGAAGAAATGAATAGCGTAAGTGAAATGATAAAAGCAAAATTTATCTACTTCTAGACTTTTTTAAAGCATATGTTTATTGTTAATCCTGTTTAAGCAGGTTATTTTTTTTTAAATACAAGCATTGGTGTGCTTGTGTTAAAAGTGATTTCGGAGGATTGGCTGGAGAGAAAAATACGGTTATACCAATCTCTGTTTTGCTGACTGAATACTACTAACAAAGACGGCTTTGTCTTTGTTAAATCAATCTGCAGGTAATGAATTAACGGGTAATCGGCTTTTATTTCTTTAAATTGAAAATGATTATTTTGCAAAGAGTGTTTTGCAACAACTTGCTCAAATTTCTTTTTACTTTCTTGCAAGTGAGGCAGATAATTGTAGTGCACTACATTTATTTTTGCCGTTAACCGGGAGCTAAATTTCTCCAGCACTTTAAGTTCCTTGTTTAAATTCTCTAAATCTGATGCATACCATATTTTAGTAATTGGTTTTGCACGGTAAGAAAGAGGTACAACAAATACCGGGATTGGGGAAGTGCTTACAAGCGCTGATGCATTCGTACCAAAAAGTTTTTCTATTTTTCCTGCACCTCTTGTACTTACACAAATAAAATCTGCCTTTATCTTTTTCGCAAATTCATTGATCATGGTGTGAACATATATTCCAATTTCTGCTACACATTTATATTTAAGGTGATGAAAATTACTTTTTTTGAATATTGAATTAATAAATTCCTGCAATGCTTTCTGATGAATTTGAATTTCCTCATTTTTATATTTATTGTATCTGTCCTGACTCCATGAGGTGGGCTTCATTATTTCTATAGCGTTAAAAAAAACCAGTTCGCAACCGCTTTGAGAAGCCAACTGCATGGCGAAGCGGATAGCGGTTTTTGAATTGGCGGAAAAATCGGTTGTTACAAGTAATTTGTCCATGATTAATTTTTAAATTTATTATTGATTCTACCATCCAACCAATGTAGGTTAAGGTTTAACACGTTTAAAATATCTTTTGCGAACCCATTTTTCAATTCCGATGATCACCCAAATGGAAAGGGCTACTAATGCAGAAAATCCCCAGGCTTCTGCTGCTATAGGGGAAGAATGAAACCATTGGTTCATAAAGGGTAAATACACAAATGCAACTTGCGCAAGTAATACGATTCCAACGCCGAGATAAATAAACGGGTTAGAGAAGACGCCGATCTTACGGATCGAAAATCTAAGGGATCGACAATCAATAAGATAAAAAACCTGAAATAAAACCATCGTTGTTACAGCCATTGTCTGCGCTTCAGATAAAGCCAATGGACGTGGAGTTCCGCGGGAAAGCTCAATATGGTATTCCCAAAGAAACAAACCAATGGTTCCGCCGGCCATAATCATGGAAATTAATGTCAACCTTAAAACGGCGTAAGTATTTAATAAAGGTTTACCGGGTTTACGAGGCGGACGGGCCATCACATCAGGTTCCATTGCTTCCAGCGCAAGCGGCAAAGAGAGGGCCACGGCGGTTATCAGATTAATCCACAGAACCTGGACAGGCTGCATGGGCATAAGTAACATTCCATCATTTATGGGGAAAAGTAACACGGCAATAAGAATAACCAGCCCCAATCCGATGCTGGTAGGCAAAAGAAATACAATGGATTTGAAAAGGTTATCGAACACCCTGCGCCCTTCTTCTATGGCGGCTTTTATGCTGTTAAAATCATCATTGGCTAAAACCATATCTGCTGCCTCTTTGGCAACGGCCGTTCCACTAATCCCCATAGCCACCCCAATATTTGCCCGTTTAAGGGCAGGAGCATCATTTACCCCATCTCCGGTCATTGCCACAACTTCACCATTGGCCTGAAGTGCCATTACAATCTTCAACTTATCTTCGGGAGAGACCCTGGCAAATATGTGAGTGGTTTTAAGTTCTTTACGCAACGCCGCTTCATTTAATTTTTGAAGTTCCACGCCGGTAATTACCTTATCCGCATCTAAAAGACCGAGTTGCCTGCCAATGGCTGAGGCCGTTGCGGGATGATCTCCCGTGATCATTTTTACGGTAATACCTGCTTTATGACAGGCATCAATCGCATCTTTAACCTCCATCCGTGGCGGGTCGTTCATCGCAATAAGCCCTAAAAAATTAAATTCCTTTAAATCTTCATCGGCGATTATGTTAGAATTATTGTTTTCAAATTTTTTTGATGCAAAAGCCAAAACCCTCATTCCGGCTTCTGCCAGATGTAAAGCCTCCATTTTTACTTGCTCAGGTTCTAAAGCGCCAGATATTTTTTTGGAATCCGTTAAAATCGACATAACCGATTCGGGAGCACCTTTTAAATAAATAACTTTTTCTCCTACAGACGACTGGTTAAGCGTGGCCATTATCTTTCTGGTGGAATCAAAAGGCAATTCATCTAGCCTCGGCCAGCTACTCCGAAGTTCCTCTTCTATGACTCCGGATTTTCTGGAAGCGGTTATCAAGGCAACTTCTGTGGGATCTCCGACAGCTTTCCAGTGATTTTGAAAATTTTGCAGACTCGCATCATTACAAAGTGTGGCGGCCCGCATCAGTTCGGTTATTTCATCTTGATTAACATCTTCACCAGTATCACTATTTAAAATTTTTCCTTCCGGGTTTATCCCTGCACCAGTAATGCTGAATTTATGCTTTCCGTTCCAAAGTACCTGAACGGTCATTTCATTACGTGTAAGGGTACCTGTCTTATCTGAGCAAATTACAGTAGTGCTGCCAAGTGTCTCCACCGAAGGTAAATGTCTTATAATAGCTTGCCTTCTGGCCATTCGCAAAACCCCTATTGCTGATGCAATTGTAATTACTGCAGGCATGCCTTCCGGGATGGCTGCAACAGCAAGCGTAATGGCCGAAAACATAGCTTCTACAAAGGAATAACCTCGTAATATCCCTGCAAAAAAAACAAGAACGCTAACCAAAATAATAACATAGGTAATCAATTTGGCAATTTTTTCAAGTGATTTGGTAAGAGGTGATTTTACAGATTTCGTAGCTTGAAGAAGTGCTGAGATTTTGCCTATTTCAGTATTTATACCTGTAAAAACAACTATGCCCTCTGCGGTTCCAGCGGTAACTAAGGTTCCGCTAAAAACCATATTCTTTCGATCAGCAATCCCAATGTTTTCATCGGTTACCGCTGTGATCTTTTCAACGGGCAGGGATTCTCCGGTAAGAATAGATTCATCGCACTGCATGTTCTTTACAAAAGTTAACCGTATATCTGCCGATACCCGGTCTCCCGCCTGAAGCAAAAGATAATCACCGGGAACTAGTTGCAGGGAAGGAATATTTTTCTGCACCCCGTCACGCATAACCGTTGCGTTTTCAGATATTAATTTAAGCAGACCCTGAATGGCGTTTCCAGCCTGATGTTCCTGAATAAATCCGATAACCGTGTTGATTAAAATAACTGAAAATACCACTATCCCATCCGTTATTTTACCCATAATGATGGCCAAAGCGGCGGCAATCAATAAGATATAAATAAGCGGACTTTTTAATTGTCTGATTAATATCCTGAGCTTGGTTTCTCTTTTTTGCCTGAAGAGTGTATTAGGTCCATTTTCTTTCAGACGTTTGGCAGCTTCTGAGGACGAGAGTCCATTGGATGAAGATTGAAGATTTTCTAATACGGTAGCATAAGGAAGTGAATGCCATGTTTTAGTAAAGGATAGATCATCCATAATTCTAAGCTTAAATAATTTATTCAAGTTTTCTAAAATAGCGAAATAAAGAAAGAGAAGAGTTAATGATTCTTTGTTTAAAGCAAATAAAAATTGTAATTGTTGTATCTGATTGCTGGTCTGATTAATGAATTAAACATTGGTTAGTGATAACCTTATTTTTAAGGTTTGTAAAAAAAATTAGGCATCATATACTAATGAACTATCTCCCCCTGAGGAAATCTGATTACTTTTGCTAAACTTTTTATGAAAGAACTTGCCTACTTAAATAAATTTTTTTATAAATACCGCTGGAGACTAATACCAGGAATTGTATTCGTAATTATATCCAATCTTTTTGGCGTTTTGCCGGCCCGTATTATTCGGATCGCGTTTGATCTTGTAAACGAAAACATCAGCATATTCCGTCTGTTTAATGGTTTTGAAAGGCAGCAACTTGTTAACGAAATTTTTAATTATTGTTTGATTCTATTTGGTGCGATAGTGCTTTTACTGGCTTTACTAAGAGGTATTTTTTTGTTTTTCATGCGACAGACTATTATCTTAATGTCGAGGCATATTGAGTATGATTTAAAAAACGAGATCTATCGGCATTATCAGGATTTATCTATGTCTTTTTATCGCCGTAACAATACCGGCGATCTGATGAACCGGGTTACAGAGGATGTAAGCCGGGTAAGAATGTACATTGGCCCTGCCATAATGTATACCATCAATACAGTTGTTCTTTTTCTTCTTATCATTTGGGCGATGGTTAGCGTAAACTTACGGCTGGCTATTTTTTGTTTATTGCCTTTACCTGTGTTGGCTTTTACCATCTACTTTGTTAACACAATGATTAATCAGCGAAGTGAAAAAATTCAGGAGCAGCTTTCCAATTTGTCAAACTTTGTTCAGGAAACCTTTTCAGGTATCAGGGTAATTAAGTCATACGTCAGAGAAGAAGATGTGAAAATCAAATTTGCTGTGGAAAGCGAAGTTTACAAAGAAAGTTCGATGCGTTTGGTACAAGTTCAAGCATTTTTTTACCCCATTATGCTTTTGCTTGTTGGTTTAAGCACGATTATTACCATGTATGTAGGTGGCCTGGAGGTAATGCAGGGAACGATTACCTCAGGAAATATTGCAGAATTTATCATATACGTTAATCAACTTACGTTTCCGGTTACTTCTTTGGGATGGGTTACTTCATTAATTCAGCGTGCTGCCGCTTCGCAAAAAAGAATTAACGAATTTTTAAAGACCGCTTCAGAAATTAGTCCGGCAGATACGCCTTCAACAGAAATCAAAGGAAATATAAAATTTAACAACGTAAGTTTTACGTACCCGGATACGGGTATACAAGCCCTTAAAAATATTTCATTTGAAGTACGGCCAGGAGAATTTTTGGCCATCATCGGGCGTACAGGTTCGGGTAAATCAACAATTGCAAATTTAATTTTGCGGATGTATGACGTTACACAAGGCGAAATATTAATAGACAACACCGAACTTAACAAGTTAAATTTGAGTCATTTCCGTAGCCAGATAGGTTTTGTACCTCAGGAAGTTTTCCTATTTTCAGATACTATCCGCAAAAATATTTCCTTTGGTTTAAATGAGATTAAACACAACCAGGTTGAACAGGCAGCCAAAGATGCCGCGGTTTATCAAAATATAACTGCATTTGAAAACGGATTTGAAACTTTTATCGGCGAACGCGGGGTAACTCTTTCAGGGGGGCAGAAGCAACGGGTTTCAATCGCACGTGCGATCATCAAAGAACCTAAGATTCTTATTTTCGACGATTGTTTATCATCGGTTGATACCAAAACCGAGGAAGAAATACTAAACAACCTTAGTAAGGTTATGGAAAATAAAACCAGCATTTTAATTTCTCACCGTATTTCAACTATAAAAAATGCCGACCGTATAATTGTTCTGGATAATGGAAAAATTGTTGAGCAGGGCACCCATAAAACGCTTATCGAAAACCGTCAAACATATTTTGAACTCTTTGAAAAACAACTGCTGGAAGAACAGGAAGCATAAGGTTTTATGGGGTTTATTACAAACTTTAGACAGTTATTAACCATAAAACGATAAACTCCTCCAGTAACTATCTACCCGTAGACTACTTGAGGTATAAACCAGTTAACCATAAACTAATAAACCAACAAGCCCCGAACCAATAAATCATCTGCTCACGATCATTTTCTGTGATAAAAATTCAATTTGTAACTATACATTAAAAAAGTATATTTACCCCAACAAAATAGATTAACGATGGGAGATTTTGAGAATAAAGAAAGAGAAGAAGTTTTTTCGAAAAAGGTAAGGGCCGGTAAACGCACTTATTTTTTTGATGTTAAAGCAACCAGGTCAAACGATTATTACCTGACTATAACAGAAAGTAAAAAACGCCTGGAGGACGGGGTTTTCATTAAACACAAAATTTTTCTTTACAAAGAAGATTTTGAAAAATTCGCAGAGGGCTTTAAAGAAACCATTGACTATATTAAGGCCAATCAGGAAGTTATAGAAAAGCGTTACGAGTACTCAGATTACAATACTGAAACGACTAAAACCACAGACGATATTTCATTCGAAGTTTAGAACAAAACCAACCAAATATAACCAGGACCATTCCGATTTCGGAATGGTTTTTTTTTGTAATAAACCAGCTGATTGTTAATTTCAAAATAATTAAACACCCGGAAAAGCGAGGAACTAAAACTATAGATTATTAAGTTGACCTGGCTGTAGAATCTTCGGATTTTCTATCTTTGCCGCAAAAAACAATGATTTCTTTATCTGCTGAACATAACTTTTTAGGCATACAGGATGAAGCGTTATGTAATTACCAGGATAGTAAGGTAGTTATTCAGGCGATTCCATATGAACATACCTCTTCCTATTTGGCAGGTTCTGCCAAGGGGCCTGATGCGATTATAAAAGCGTCGCAATTTGTGGAGTTTTACGATGAAGAACTGGATGTCGAGACCTTAAATCATGTGGGAATCTGTACGATTGCCCCGCTTGATTTCAGCGGTAAAGTAGATGCAGCCGCGGTTCAGTTTATTGATGAACAAACCACAAAACTTATTAACGACGGTAAGTTTGTGGTATCGCTGGGAGCTGAACATACCGTTACATTGGGATTTGTAAAAGCACATCTTAAAAAATATAAAGATCTGACCGTTTTACAAATTGACGCTCATTCAGATCTTCGTGAAAGCTATCAGGGAAACAACTATTCTCATGCTTCAGTTATGGCCAGGGTGCATGAAATGGGAATAAACATCTGCCAGGCAGGAATCCGCGCCCTATGCATCGAAGAAGCAGATCTAATTAAAAATTCTGTCAATATTCACACTGCTTATGCCCATCAGATCAGATTAAATCCCAACTGGATAAAAGAACTGATTTTGAGCATGACAGATAATGTATACATCACTATTGACGCAGATGGTTTTGATCCGTCTATTATGCCCGCTGTAGGCACCGCAGAACCAAACGGTTTATTTTGGAACGAAATCCTGGATCTGTTACGTACTGTTTGCAAAGAGCGAAATGTAATTGGATTTGATATTGTAGAGTGCGCCCCGATAGAAGGTAGTATTTTATCAGAATATACCCTGGCCAAGCTTGCTTACCGTTTGCTTGGCTATGTGTTTATTAAACAGATTAAAGATTAAGGAGCAAATATCAAAGAAAGAGGTAAATACCTGCCAATTAAATCTTACAACTCACAACTTAAAACTTAAAACTAAAAATGGCATTACAATGCGGCATAGTTGGTTTACCCAACGTTGGCAAATCAACACTTTTTAATTGCTTATCAAATGCAAAAGCACAGGCGGCAAACTTTCCGTTTTGTACAATAGAACCCAACATAGGTGTAATAACCGTTCCGGACACCCGTCTAAATAAATTGGCCGAGCTGGTGAAACCAAATAAAGTGCAGCCGAATACGATTGAGATCGTTGATATTGCGGGATTGGTAAAAGGCGCCAGTAAAGGCGAGGGTTTAGGAAATCAATTTCTGGGAAATATCCGGTCGACAAGTGCGATCATTCATGTATTACGCTGTTTTGACGATGACAATGTAATTCATGTAGATGGCTCTGTAGATCCAATCAGGGATAAAGAAATAATTGATACAGAACTTCAGTTAAAAGATCTGGAAACGGTTATAAAAAAAATCCAGAAAGTAGAAAAGATGGCTAAAACCGGCGGTGATAAAGACGCGAAAAAAGCCTTCGAAGTTTGTACGATCGTTAAGTCTCATCTTGAATCAGGTAAATCTGTCCGCACTGCCCCTATTTCTGACGAAGACCGGGAGTTTATCTCAGATCTTTCTTTGCTTACCCAAAAACCTGTATTGTACGTTTGTAACGTGGATGAAAAGTCTGTTATAGCCGGCAACTTGTATGTTCAACGCGTTAAGGATGCTGTGAAGGATGAAAATGCCGAAGTGTTGGTAATTTCTGCACAGATAGAAGCGGAGATCGCGTCTTTGGATAGCTTTGATGAACGACAGATGTTTTTAGAAGACCTTGGATTAGAAGAATCAGGCGTTACTAAACTTATCCAGGCTGCTTACAGACTTTTAAGCTTAGCCACTTATTTTACAGCCGGGGTTCAGGAAGTCAGGGCATGGACCATAACCAAAGGGTTTACCGCCCCGCAGGCCGCAGGTGTAATTCATACGGATTTTGAAAAGGGCTTTATTCGTGCGGAGGTTATAAAATACAACGATTTTACAACACTTGGATCAGAGGCTGCCTGCAAAGAAGCCGGAAAATTAAGCGTAGAAGGTAAAACATATATTGTAGAGGACGGGGATATTATGCACTTTAGATTTAATGTATAGTTCTTGTAGCCATTGAGGCTATTAACTATATTTGCCGCTCTGTGCCCGTAGTTCAATGGATAGAATTGCAGATTCCGGTTCTGCTGATGGGGGTTCGAATCCCTTCGGGCACACGCAATGGGATTTACTAAAATCCGATAAAGGCTGTTCTAAAAAGAGCAGCCTTTTTGTTTTAAATAGAAGTAGTTTTTAATGAAAACAGAGATGCAACCAAGGTGTTATTCACGCATCTTTAATAAAAGTGAGATCCTTTGAACACCCAGTTTAAAATGGAATGTTATTAATTTAATGAAGCTTTTTGAACTATTGCTGAGGGATTTACCATTGGGAGCAATAAGGTCAATTGCCTCTTACCTAGGAAAAGACATACTAATCAAGTAGAATTTCTAACCCCAAAATGTTTGCAACGGGCTTTTGAATGATGTGTGGTTGCCAAAACTTTATCAAATTAGTAGTAATGATGTAAAGCAGACTTAATTTAATAAATAGTTTTTAGTTTTAAGATGAAATCCTTCGTTAAAGATCAAGTCGGATAAGATTGTTTTAAATGTTCAAATCAGTGCAAATGCTTTGTGCCGGGATGCATTAGAGCTTCTACAAAGTTCCGGAATGTATCGTTAAAAAGGATAATTAAGTTAAGCTTAACCTTTAAAATAGAATAATAGTTTATATTAACCCAACCCTGCCCCGGGTCTAATCTGAAGAATTTCTGAAATTTAAACGGCTAAAGTGTTTGTGCATAAGATTGCCCACTGCACAATATTTAAATTCCAGCTAATTTGTATGATCGCCTAAATTTGTTACCATTATTAATTATGACAATGACAATAACCTTCTTCTAACCAATAAACAAGCCCCGATAATCCCTGCCCGTTTACCTAATACGGAAAGTTTTAACTGGGTATCATTATTAACCAAGCTTAGCGAGTATTTATTTATAGCACTTTTAATAGGCAATCGTATGTAATCGCCAGTTTCTGCAAGACTGCCCCCTAATATTACTAATTCTGGATTAAATATATTCATGAGCAGTGCGATCCCTCGGCCAATATTTTCACCTATTTTTGCTATTAATTCAATAGCCAGCACGTCATCGTTGTTGGCGGCTCTAATCACATCCTCCATTAAGATATCGTCATTAATCCCCATTTCTTCAAAGAGAATGGATGACGAGCCCTCCAGCATCTTTTGCTTAGTCATGCGGATGAGCGCCCATCCAGATGCTTCCGTTTCTAAGCATCCCTTTTTGCCACAATGGCAAAGTATTTCATTATCAAATATAGGGATGTGGCCAAATTCTCCAGAATACCCAGATTTTCCGTAATAGAGTTGCCCATTGATCAAAATCCCCAAACCAATCCCGTAGTCTATATTTAAAAAGAGTACATCTTTTTCGGTATTCACTACACCCGAACTGAACTCTCCAAAAGCCATGGATTTTGAGTCGTTCTCTAGAAAAACTTTTATGCCCACTTTAGATTCAATGATTTTGCTTAAGGGCTCTTCGCTAAAGTAGAAAAAGCTGTAGCTATACCCCGTGGCGTAATTTACCCGTCCTGAAAGATTAATGCCTATACCCAATATTTTATCTTTCGGGATGGAAAGTTCTTTTATGAAGGTGATTATTAATTGGCACAATGCTTCCAGAGACTCCTTGTTATTCTCCAGCTTGTATGGTATCCTCTCAGAAACTTCAAGAAGATTTTTCTGCAAGTCAGAGAGGGCTATATTGATAAATCTTTGATTAACGTCAACCCCAATAAAAAAAGCAGACTCTGGCAAAAGTCCAAATAAGTTTGGCTTACGCCCGCTCTTTGATTCTACTTTGCCAAAATCCTGTACAATGCCATCTTGTATAAGGTCATTTAAAAGCGTAGTTGTCTTCGGTACGCTGATGTTTAATTCTTTTGCCAGGTCAGCAATAGTGGCATCACTCACATTTGCAAAATAACCCAAGATACTTTTCTTATGGTTCAGGTTTTTATATGCCACACCAGTAGCTGTCTCATTATTTAATTCTTCAAAAAAGGTTTTGCCCATGTCTAATACTTTATAGGTGGATTTGTTATGGTTTTGCAGGGTAAAAATAAGTTAAATATCATCCCAATACCTTAGTTCATAATGTAATTTAAATATTCTCAGATTGTTATTAAAATTATTTAATATTTATTTGTTTGTTATTAAAATAATTTATTACTTAGTGCATTCTTAAAAAGCTGAGAATAGTGTTTCTATATCTTTTGGCCAATGAAGCAAGGGTATCAATTGATCTGTTGAAGGATGACATTTTTAAATTTACTTAAATAAGATTTTATTGAATGATTTAAAATATATGTGGGATATAAACAAATGTTTGTACATATATTAAATTTATTTAATTAATTGTTTGTGTCTGCAATAAATATTAAAATATAAGAGAATGAGAAAAATTTTACTATTTCCTATGGTGTTATGCTGGATCATATGCGGTTCATGTAAGAAAAATGACGGGGCCAATCCTTACGACCCAAATACGAAGATCACAGTGTCTTTATTTCCAAAAGTTATTTCATTTGCGCCTGCAACTGGTAAAACGGGTGATACAGTTGAAATAACAGGTGTGAATTTTACTGACGCAACCGCTGTTACCTTTGGCAGTAAGCCTGCGGCTTCTTTTACAATAAATTCGAGTACAAGTATAACTGCTGTTATTGGCAGTGGATCAACCGGTACAGTAGCCGTATCAAATATTAAAGGCACAAAAACACTCCCAGGGTTTACATATATCCCTCCGATAGTGCCTGTTGAAAATCCTAATCTGGCCCTGAACAAGCCCGCAACCGCTTCGTCAAGTTTTAATGACCCCGGCTTATCGGTGGATGGCAATATTGGAACACGCTGGTCCATTGCGGCAGCAACAGAAAACGAATGGTATATGGTTGATCTGTTATCGATTAAGAAAATAAACAGGATAGATATTAAATGGGAGGGTGCCTATGCGAGCGATTACGCCCTACAGGTATCCACAGATAAAATCAACTTTACCACAGTGTATTCCACATCCACATTTACGGGGGGCGATGTTAGCAATCGTTTTGCGGCTGTAGATGCCCAATACGTTAAAATATTATTGAGGAAAAGTGCTTTGCCGTACCCAATGTCTTTCTGGGAGTTCGAAGTATATGCTGATGTGCCTCCTGTTAACCTTGCCTTAAATAAAACCGCTACAGCTTCATCCAGCTTTAATGCCGAAAGTCTTTCCATAGACGGAAATTTGGGCACCCGGTGGTCTATTGCCGCTGCTACAGAAAATGAATGGTACAAGGTTGACCTTGGCAAAGAAGAAAATATAAGCCGGGTAGATATTAAATGGGAAGGTGCATACGCCAGCGATTATGCTTTACAGGTATCAACCGATAATATAGTATTTACTACGGTTTACGCTACCTCAACATTTACCGGGGGTGATTCAAGTAACAGCTTTACGGCGGTGAATGCCCGGTATGTTAAAATATTATTGAACAAAAGCGCACTGCCTTATCCAATGTCATTTTGGGAATTTGAAGTGTACAATAAGTGATTACTTAGGTTAAGTTAGGTTAGGTTAGGTTAGTAGGCATGCCGCACAGCGCGTGCGGTATGTCTTTATTGAAAATAGTATAACCATGAAAAAGAACGTATTAACAATTATTTTAATTGGACTGTTATCAATGTTTAATGCCTGTAAAAAGGTTGAGCATCCTGGTAAAGTACCAATAATAAACGGCCCGGTTACCAAACCAATTGAGCCTGTTGCTTTAAGTGTTTATGATTCGGTTATTAACAATCAGGTGAATTACATTTTAGCTATGCAGATGGCAAGTGGCGCACTTAAAGACAATGAAGCAATTAACAGCAAGATCACTGCTTATTTTGCCAATATATCTTGTCGTGCCCTTCTTAAAAAGCCTGTCGCCGAAAATATAGCCGCCGTAAAAAAATACATGTTATGGTACATGAGCAAGCTTAATGGAAATACAAACCCGATAACTGGTAATCCTGAAATACCCGGTTCTGTTTACGATTATTTTGCTCCCACCGAAACCACCAACGGCACCTATGACTCAATAGATTCGTACGCAGCTACGTTTTTATCGTTGGCTAAAGAGTTAGCCGAAATATCGGAAACAGAGAAATCCTGGATAGCAGGTTATTCCGCAAAGCTTACCCTGATAGGTAGTGCAATGGAAAAATGCATTGACAATGCAGATAACCAGGTGCCCACCGGATTTGGGCCTGACGACAATGATGGCTTATCTGTTGATTCCTATGTTCACGGTGCTAAATATACCATGGATAATGCCGAAGTAAATGAAGGTTTAAAATCAATGGTTTGGCTACAAGCCAATGTCATGGGCGGTAATAAAACAGCACATTTTCAGGCGTTGTTAGAGGCTAACACAAGCGCTATTGAAAATCAATTGTGGCGTAAAACAATGTATAACTGGAATGATGACGGCAGTGCCGGGGCAACCATCTCTAAATGGTCAACCTTTTACGCAGATGCAACTTGCCAGTTATACCCCGGATTGTTTGGAGTTATCGATCCTTTATCTGCAAGGGCAAACCTGCTGTATAGCACTTTCAATACACATTATCCAGCTTGGTCTAACGGTACCATATACTCAGGCTCATACCCATGGGCGGTAATCTGTTATGCGGCTGCCATGATTAACGATAAACCAAGGGTGGAAGAATATCTTCAGCATATCCTTTCCATCAATAAAACAGGTAAACAAAAAGCGTATTGGTATGATGCTGAAGCAGCTTTTGTGATACTGGCTGCGGATAAAATGAAGAACCAGGGAACAACTCCACTATTTATTCCAACATCTGTGATAGTAGAGCCGCCGGTTGAGCAGTCAGGCAATCTAGCCTTAAATTCCACAGCCACAGCTTCTAGTAGTTTTAATGCGGAAAGTCTTTCGATAGATGGTAATTTATCAACACGTTGGTCGCTGGCAGCGGCCACAGAAAATGAATGGTATAAAGTTAATTTGGGAGCAGTAATAAAAATAAGCCGTGTTGATATTAAATGGGAGGGTGCTTATGCTAGCGATTATGCTTTACAGGTATCAACCGACGATGTAAATTTTACCACAGTTTTCTCTACAAGCACAAGTACAGGAGGAGATGTAAGCCACACATTTACACCAGTAGATGCAAGATACGTGAAAATATTACTTAACAAAAGTGCATTGCCCTATCCTATGTCATTCTGGGAATTTGAGGTATACAAATAACAATGTGTACAGTCATTACGGGATTCGCCCTTTTGGGAAGTGGAAGTTTCTTAAACCTTATTTTTCCGGCCATGAGCCCTAATATGTTGCAAACCAGTACTTCCGAAGATTATTATGCACCAGGGCTTTAATTTTGCGCCCCTCTGTTTCAAACTAATTAACAAAAAACAAATGAAAAAAATTTTTACGAATAGCAGAAAGCTATTGAGCTTTATTGTGATGTTACTGATGATAGTTTCCGAGAAGCAGGCAACTGCCCAGGAACAAGCGGTAAGAGGAAAGGTAGTGGATGCAAGCGGGACGCCTTTACCTGGTGCAACAGTTTCCATAAAAGGAACGGGTAAAGCTACTGCCACAGATTTGAAAGGAAATTTCCAACTGCCAGCAGCACCCGGAGAAAATGTGCTTTCAGTGATGATGATAGGCTATACAACCAAAACACTAACAGTCTCAGCCGGGCAGAATGTAGAAATAACTTTAGAAGACGCAATGTCTGATCTGAAAGAGGTTGTGGTTATAGGCTATGGTTCTTCCACAAGAAAAGAAATTACGGGTGCAGTATCTGTCATTAAGGGCAGTCAATTAAGTAATATGCCGGCACGTAGCGCTGCAGACCTTTTGCAAGGGAAAGCATCCGGGGTTACTGTTTCGCAAAGTAGTGGCAGCCCAGGTTCATCATCGGTTGTACGTATCCGGGGCATCGGTTCAATAAACGGCAGTACTGATCCGTTATATATAGTTGACGGTTTACCTCAAACTGATATAAACTATTTAAATCCGGGTGATATTGAAAGTATAGCCATACACAAGGATGCATCCGTAGCAGCAATTTACGGTTCAAGAGCTTCAAACGGAGTAATCATAGTTACTACCCGGTCTGGCTCCAAAAATGATAAGATCACAGTTGCGTACGATAATTCTTATGGATTCCAGTCGCCCTGGAAACGTCCGGAGATGTTAAATGCGCAAGAATTTATTACTTATAAAAACTTGGCGGCAACTAATGCTGGGGCGGTAAAACAGCTTGATTTTTCAACACAAACCAATATTGATTCGGTGCTCCGTTTTGTGGGAGCAAATACGGGTCCAGACGGTACCGACTGGTGGAACGAAATAACTAAATACAATGCCCCTGTTCAAAACCACAACATTAGTGCAAGCGGCGGCAATAAAACGGTTAATTATTTATCCAGCCTTGCTCTCTTCAACCAAAACGGTATCGTTGCAGGCTCCGATTACAATCGCATATCCTGGCGGAATAATGTGGTCGCACAGGTTAGTCAACGCATTAAGCTGAACACCAATTTAGGTTTAATCTACGAGGGCCGACGTACAGTCGACGAGAACAACCCGTTCACTGGCACTATTTTCAGTGCGATGACGGCCGACCCAATAACACCAGTGTACCGTAATAATCTTCAGGGACAGCCTTCGTTCTTAAACATCATAAATTCCGGTTACGAACCAACAAACGCCTTTTCACAACACTCTGGCTTGTTGTATTCAAATAAGCGCAACCCCGTGGCTCAAATTGAAAGGCTACGCCAAAGTGATTTCGAGGTAATTAGTATAAAAGGTGGTATTACCGCAGATATAAAGATTTTAAAGACACTCAGCTTTCAAAGCCGTGGCGGTATGGATTTAATGCGTGCATTGTCTAAAGGATTTGTGCCGCAGTATTATTTAAATGCTTTTGATAATGCTACCACCAATACAGTCAGCAATTATTCTTACACCACAAATTATTTTGTGTCTGAGAATACTTTAAATTATGATCAAACATGGGGTAAGTACCATATTACGGCTTTGGGTGGTTTATCAGCGGAGGCCACAAATGTGTCGCAATTTGGCGCCTCAATACAAGGCTTTGTCAATAACGATCCAGATTTACGTGTTATTAGTGCGGGTACA
>JACMND010000136.1 GCA_014378705.1 Pedobacter sp.
TAGAAATAGCTGGTTTTTTTGCTGCAATTTTTGCATGGGGAAACCGTACAACCATTATTAATAAAAGCAAAGAGCTGATGCAGCTGATGGATAATGCTCCACATGAGTTTTGTTTGCGTCATACCACTGCTGACCTCAACAGGTTATTAAATTTTAAACACCGCACTTTCAACCCTACAGACCTTTTATATTTTATAGATTTTTTTCAACATCATTACAATAAAAATGAGTCCTTTGAATCTGCATTTACACAAGGAATGAAAACAGGTGACGCAAATATTGAAAATGGGTTGAATGGCTTTTATAATTATTTTTTCTCCTTAGAAAATGTGCCCAAGCGTACGCTGAAACACATAGCTTCCCCCGCTAAAAAAGCAAGTTGCAAACGGTTAAATATGTATATGCGGGTAATTTAGGTATTAATTTAAAATAATTTCGAATTGAGAATTAGTAGCTTTGTTCATTAATATATTTAGGTTGAAAATTGGCAAAGCAGACCTCAAAGAATTTTTAGATGAGAAGGTCGATAAATACAATACGGTTGATTTCATCGTTGATGACCCCATCAGTATTCCGCATCGCTATTCCTTGAAAGAAGATATAGAAATAGCGGGCTTTCTAGCAGCCACAATCGCATGGGGTAACAGACAGATGATTACCAAGAATGGTCACCGCATTATGGACCTTCTAGGCAATTCTCCTTTTGATTATGTAATGAATCATAAGGTTTCTCATTTGGATAGATTAGATGGTTTTGTTCATCGGACCTTTAATTCTAATGACCTAAGATATTTCATTACAGCTTTAAAACATATCTACAAACATCATGGAGGGCTAGAGAATATTTTTATCCAACACGCTACGAATGATTCTCTACAGCCAGCGATAAATAATTTAAGAAATATTTTTTTTGAAATACCTCACGCAGAAAGAACTACTAAGCATATTTCAGACCCACTAAATGGTTCGGCGGCTAAGAAAATAAATATGTTCTTGAGATGGATGATTCGTCAGGATAATAATGGAGTGGACTTTGGCATTTGGAAGGCCTTACAGCCATCTCAGTTGAGCTGCCCATTGGATGTTCACTCTGGTAATGTAGCTCGAAAGCTGGGGCTTTTACAGCTAAAACAAAATAATTCTAAAGCCGTAAAAGAATTGGATATAAATCTAAGATTACTAGATGAGAGAGACCCTGTAAAATATGACTTTGCGTTATTTGGATTAGGGATTTTTGAAAAATTTTAATTATCAGCGGTCTTCACATTTAAGAAGTAACCGTTGGACTTGCATAGGTTTAAATTGTTTTTCTTTTCTTGTAGTGTATTGTAGATTGTTAAGTTTCTCAGCTATGCGTTGTAGCGTGAATCCTTCTTTTCTGGCACCGCATATGATGTCCATTGCTTGTTGATTAGCTTTATTAAGTAAGGCATTCTCTTTAATTTTTTGGACACCAAGTTTTTGAAAATCGCTGAATCCATTTGGATTACCAAGCCTATAGATACCTTTAATAGGTTTCATTGTCGAACCATCCTTATTTATAAAAACTCCTTTTTTGATTTTCGCTTTTTTTACCCTAAGAGCATCTATGATGCGCCTTGAGATAACCTCAGCTTCGTGTTCGGCAATCACGGATAATAATTGTATTGTTAGTTTATTTGCGGTAGGATTATCGCAACAAATAAATTCGACACCCCCATTAAATAAAGCGGTGGTGAATTCTACATCTCTGGCCAATCTGTCTAACTTTGCAACTATAAGAACTGCTTTATCTTTTTTTGCTAAGTCAATCGCTTTATAAATTTCAATTCTTTTTTTCTTTCTGGTCCCAGTTTCTACTTCTGTAAATTCACCTAAAAGCTTTCCTCCATCTTTCAAGTATGAAGATACCGCATTCTTTTGCGCTTGTAAACCCAATCCAGAAGTACCTTGCTTCTTAGTTGATACTCTGTAATATGCAACATATTTTTTCATTAAGCTGTGTGTTTCTCTTCAAAATCAATAATATCAACAGAAAGTTACAATAGCTCCGTTAAATTCTTTTTCTGTTTCCGCTTTCGTAATACTGAAGGACACTTTTATTCATCCATCTGTGCAGGTTTAATACCTTACCATCCATTTAAATGTTAATTCGTTTACCTTAGTCTTAAACCATCTTGAAATTCTTTGTTTGCTGTTTAAGCTACATAATTTACCTCTCTTCATGTCATCATTGCCTTTCTCAGTAAATATTTAATCTCCTTTTTGAATGTTTGAACTGTCAGGTCCAATTCGTTCTTCATAATTTTCATTGATAAATCAAAGATAATGCATTTATAACAAATTGCAATCATTAGTTTGCGATTTGTTATATTATCTTAAAAGACGTTAAAGGTTACAAGAAAATAGTTTTTAAAAGGAAAATTATACAGTACAACTTTAGCCTTGTTTAAACTCTTTCAGCAACCCTTTTTAATTATGGGGAGCCATTCTTCAAAAATTTTTTATTTCAATAATGGCTTTATATTCCTCTCTTTCAAATTAGGACTCTCCGCCCGAGGAGAAAATGTTTGTTCCTGTAATCTAATGGCGTTTTCGAGCCTTCAATCTTTTTGGACAGAGGTTTCCCAACCGTCATATTCTCCGTTGCATTCAGTTGCAAGTTTCCATAATTTAATTACATAATCGTCTACGCTGTCCCAATCCACTTTGTCTACTCGCTTAATGTGTAATCTGTAAGGCAACTTACCTAATTTTTTACCATAGTCTTTATCAACAATGATAAAATTGTCGGCTTTAATTTTAGTCAGAAACTTAGCTCGGTCATTGTCTGTTTTAAAGAATATCCAATGGTCAACTTCTCTTGCTTTGGTTAATTTGTCACCATTTTTTTCCAGTTGGTCTATAACTCTTCTATTCTGAATGCTCTGAAATTGTTGAGGTGAAGGATAAAGTAAGTCAAAATATCCACTCCAA
>JACMND010000137.1 GCA_014378705.1 Pedobacter sp.
AAGTTTTTAACCCATTGAGCATAACTCCAAACTAAATTATAGTCACAATTGCACACACTCAACTACCCACTTCTAGCTCCCAACTATTTCCTTGACCGTAAAGAAAAAGCTGTTCTGTCTGCTACGTTATTTAAATAATTTGCTACTCTTAGTCGCTCCTGCCGGCTTAACGTTTTGTAATAGGCTACCTGTGATTTCGAGGCATCTGGTGCCGATTGGACTTTAAATATAATGCGGTGTAAGCGGGTAGGATGACCTATTAGAATATTTTTAATAAAGCTTAAATTGCAGAAAGCTTTGAATAGCAGTTAAAGCCTAAATTTTTTAAGCTAATTATTTCATACGTGGCACGCGTGAGTTAGCCGGGGGATAAAACTAAAAATGAAGCTAATAAATTAAAAATTATAAAAAGCCGTCACGTTATAACTGCCACTGAAGTTTTTACGTCTTGCCACTATACTCCCAAACCTTGAGTTGGCTGAACCTTGCGAGAAATGAAAAGATGCCGTTGTTTTATTGCTATCCTTTTAGTTCATATTTGTCAATAATTGCCTGACGCTGATTATGAAACCATGTTACACCAAACTTTTTATCAAGAGCTGCTATCTTGTTTGCAATAACCGGGGAAGTTGGATTTAAGTTTTTTTGCACCATATCTGGAATAATTTTATGAAACAAATCGTCGAGGTAGTCTTCAAAATTTTGATTAAAAAAACAATCTATAAATCGTAAAGGCTTATCAGAAGCATTCCAGAAAGAATGAATGATACCGCGGGGGCGAAAGTTCCATCCGCCTGCTTCTACTTCGTATATATCTTTGCCAATCATTACTGTAGCCGTTCCTTCCAATACAAACATCAATTCGTCGAGGTCTTTGTGCATGTGCGGCGAAGGCCCCATTTGTTTGGGCGCAACTGCCACTTCTACATTTGAAATTTGTTGGCCTGTTTGTTTAGAATGTATGATTGTACGAATATCAACGTTGCCTGGTCCTGGCACAAGAGCTTGAGTAGGTGGTATATAAAATGGGTTTAGCAGTTCTTTCTTATCATTGGTTTGTGCCGATGAAAATGTGGGTAAGTTAAGGAGGGTAAATCCCAAAACACCCGCCGAAACAAATTTTCTACGTTCCATAATAATTCTACATGTTAAGGTTTAAATTGAGACCAAACTTAGTGGAATGTAACCTTAGTTAAGTGGTAAAAAAGTGACAAGTTTTAAGCTTCAATCAGCCCAAAGCTCCTTTCTGGAGATTTTTTTTCCAATTCATAAAATGCTGGAGGCTTGAAGTGTGTAAATTCTTGAAAATCCTTTGCCAGATGTTGGTAATCATAATAGTTACATCTAATAGCAATTGATAACCAATCTAAATTTGGGTGGCTATTCTTCATCCGGAAAGCTTTATCAAATCGGATAATACGCTGAAAAGTTTTTGCGCTGATACCAGTGCGCTCTTCAAACTTTCTGATGAATTGTCTTAGGCTTAAACATGATTGGCTGGCAAGCCAATCTAACGGGGCGCCATTTTCAATATTCAACAGATAGTTAGAAACCTTATCAATAGGGTGATTTTCCTTAATTTTACTACTAAGAACCTGTTTTAAAAATGTTTCAATAACACAAAGCATTTCGTCAAGGAAATTTAAAGCATTAAGCTGCTCAGAAACAAACCGGATTTTATTTCCCCAAACTTCTTCTGCATTTAAGTAATTGTTAGTTATTTCTGGTAATGGAAGATTAATTAACTGATAAAGTACTGAAGGCTGTAATATTACTTTAATTGCCCAAAAATCGTTTCCTCCATACCGGTTAATGGGTACGGTGTATATTCCGTTAATTACACAGGATGGATAAGTGTACATGATGGGAGAATTGAGATAGCTAAATTTCTGTGCATCCCTAATATAAAATGTAATACAATGTTCAGGGCGGGGTGCATGAAATTTTATAGGTGGTGAGATGGGTTCATCAAATAAAAAACGGAATACCTGATATTTACGAACATACTCCTGCAAATTTTGGGAAGGTAATATGTCTTTCAAAAAAGATGTTTGCATTACATATCATTTTTTATGTCTTTGAACTTTCACCAAAGTTTCAGTCAACAAATTAGGCTTAGCAATGAGGGGGTATTTTATAACTGTTTGATCACAACTGAAACCGATGGAATAACATAAGATGAAGATAACAATTAAAAGCTCACAGATATTCGTCTTTTGTATTGCTGCTAACAAGAACGCCTATTTAAGGTTTCGACATCTTGTCCCCATTGCCAAACTGTGTATGTGTGTGTATTGTTGTGGGTGGAGCATTGCACTATTTTCTATAAAAATTCTTTGAATTTGCTCAAAGTTTATGCTTGTCATTTTCAAAGCTATTTTGACCTCAATGGTCCAAAAAATTTTGATCGTGTCAAACTCATTTTATTATTCGCATTATTTAGTTTCAGTCGGCGTATTGCAGAATTTATTTAGGTGATCGGATTTCTAATGGTTGGTAATTTGTACGGATATTGATTAAGTTGTAACCACTAAATTATAAACGCTTCTGATCTGTTTAATTTCCAACCTTTTAAAATGTCCACCTTTGTAAATTGTCACGATAACAATAATGTGCACAAGCTTCAAAATTTTTTGACCAATTACTTTTTTCGATACCTATATAGAAACAAGCTTCAAAACAACCGCAATTCCTGGGCAACTCCAAAAAGCTTACTGTAGAAATAAAGGTTGGTTTCTCTTAAAAAAACCGGCTGCGTTAACGCTAAAATTAACACGCCATCACCGCCTGCAAACCTCTTTATAAGCACAATACTGGCAATGCTTTAAATTTGATGTCTGATAAAAATCTTTTTCAGGGTCAAAAATATCGTTGATCACGCCTTGCAGCTTTTTTGCGAATCCACCCTTCATATTCTCCAGTTCATCCTGTTCAAGGATAATCCCTTTGGCACCATCCGTTTTAAATTGCGTATGACCAAATTTCTTTACGATATACAGGTTTGGCTCAACCCTGCTCATGTTTCTAACCTTTTCATATACATAAGTATAATATAAAGTTTGTAGCATGGCCCTGTTCTGATGTTTGTTGGCCACATCAAATAACCCTTCCAGACTTCTGTATTCAATCTTATCGCCTCCGGTTTTATAATCTACGATCCTTGTTTTACCATCGCGATTATCCACCCGGTCTATGATGCCGTATAGCCATATTTTTTGATTGCCTGATCCTACTTTTACCTGGTAATGCAGTAAATAATCCTTCTTGTTCTCCAATTCTAAAATTGTAAAAGGAGCAATGCCGGAATCGTGGTTCAGAATAATTCTGGCATATTGTTCTACCACTTTAAGTACAATTTTATGTACCGCTTTCAGCTTTACATTTTGATTTTTGCCGAACATTACAGCTTTCAGAGCCTCAACCGCTTTTGTAGGAAGATTATATTTTAATGCTTCCAGTTGCTTGCTGGAAACAGATTTGCCTATATATTCTGAGTAAAGGCCTTCCATCAATTGATGCAGGATCGATCCGATCAGTCCGGCTTCAATTTCATCAGGCAGTCGTTCGGGTTCTTTTAAACCGGCAATCCGCTTATAGAAAAACCGCAGCGGACAAGCAATGTAATCTGTAAAGTCTGTTGCTGATAGCCTCGGGTTGGGATACTGACCGTTACTACTAAAATAAAGCTGAAGTTTGTTCCATACCGGCCCGTCTTTTTCAACCGTTATTCCACATTCTGATTCAATTTTAGGTGTCTCATTAACCTGCAGCTGATTAATGAATATACACTTGGTTTCGAATTCAATCTGTCTAATAAATCGGCTCGGTTCACCTTTGCTGTTTTCGTCTGTAACACCATTATATATCAGCGTTATTTTCTTTGCCGATTGTATCAGCCTGTAAAAAAGATATGCAGATATGGCATTTTGATTTTCAAGTACCGGCAACCTGAACGCTTTGCGGATACTGTCAGGAATAAATGTTGGAGACATACTTACCCTCGGTAAAACGCCTTCGTTCATCCCTAAAATAATTAGTTCATCAAAGTCCAGGCAACGGCTTTCCAGTAAGCCCATAACCTGCAACCCTTCAAGCGGCTCGCCTTCAAAAGTAATACGAAGTGATTGCAGCCCTTTTCTAACCAGCTTGCTTTGTAAGGAAAGAGAAAATGTTTTTAACTGGTCTATTTCTAAAAAACTGTCTGCAAGTTGACGCAGGTTTTTTAAGGCTTCAGAAATTAGTTTCAGATCCATATCGCGTAAAGCCTGGTCACCCCGCAATCCCGAAAGAATATTCTCTAAAACTAAAACCAACTTTTCTGGCAGGTTTTCATCGGAGGATACAGCCGTAAATGTTTGCGCTGCCAGGGTACCCAATGTCCATAACGAAGTGCATTCAACTTCGTTCAGCTGTTCTTTAATAATAGAAGAATGGATGATTTGAATATCTTTTTCATCCACTCCAACCAAAGGATGATATAAAAAACTGATCACTTTTGGGTATGATACAGTTGATTTTTTAGTTAGTTCCAGCTCTTCCTGAATACTCAACCACAAATCGGCGAATCCAAAAACCGACGACTGCACAAAGGGGTAACCCATGGTTACGTTGGTTTTGATACCCAATGGCAAAGTTTGTAGCACCGGAACAAGCAACGACTCATTGGCCAGTACGATCGCTTTGTTTAAATTATCGTTATCAGGATGAATAATGTTAGCCAATATTTTAGCCTGGGCTACATTTCCAACGGTTTCCAATACTTTAATTTCTTTTTCAGGATCATTAAGTTCTCCTGATTTACCAAATGGAAGCGCATTTTTAAGCCCGATTATTTCGATATTTCTCCGGATAAAAAAGCCGGCTTCATGCAATGGATCCGTAACGTAATGCTCATTGGCATCAAAGTAAAAAGAACACAATCCCTCGTCTTGCCATTTTTTAAACAAACGTTCTTCAGATCCTGAAAGAGCATTAAATCCTATAAAAACCGTGTGCTTGAACTTTCTTATAAAATCCGGATTTTCGGCTTTCCCTTCCGCTAAAGAACGGTACGTTCCGGCGATGGTATCAAAGTTTTGAAGATTTAATTTTTCATGAAACTGTTTATATAATCGTGGCATTCTTTGCCACAGATCTACAAATCGCTGCTGCAATTGATTTTGTTTTTCCGCAGAAAAGGAAGACCAGAAACTGCTTAAAAATTGAATTTGCTCTTCCTCAAAACCTTGAAACTGCTGCAGAAGTTCAGTAACATTTCCCATTATGCTGAATATTTTATCCGCATCAACGAGGTAATAATCTATCTGTGAAAAATCAGCAAGGATGATTTCAGACAAAGAATAAAATGCATCCGCACTAAGCGTTTCCCTTCCTTCACTTCGCAAAAGCTGGTTGTATATGCCAAACAATATGACAAACTGTTTGGCAGGACTTGCCGAAATTTTGGTGCTGCTTTGTGCGATAAAAGGTTGAATGGTAAAAAATGCAGGGCTCCAAATAGCTTTACCGGCTATTTCTGCCAGGTATTTACGCATAAAAAGCTGAGGTCGTTTATTGTTAAAAACGACGGCCACATTTTTAAGATCGTTTCCGAAACGCTGTAAAAGGCTGCGGGAAACTTTTTGCAAAAATTTATCTTCTACGCTCATTCGTTCTATACCTTCATCATCTTACCTGTCAGATCGTAATAAATATAGGGTTCAACTAAACTAAAAACTTCCATTTGCAATAAATTGGAAGCATATTCCTGTAATTGTAGAGTATACTTAGCATCTTCTTCACCAAACTTAAAATCAAGCAATACAGCCTTATCATCAAAAATAAAAAGCTTGTCCGGACGCAAAATCTTGCCTTCTGATGTAATCATTTCCTGTTCGCTTGAAATCTCCTTCGCTGTTTCCATCCAATGTTTAATTTGCGGGTGGGCTAAAGTGGAAAGTAACCTACTTTTAATCTCTTCTTTTTCGCTTTCGCGGATAAACCCTTCCTGTCTAAATTCTTCAATTAGTTTTTCGGCGTCATTGATATGATTTATTTTTTCGAGCAAAGTATGCAGAATGATTCCTTTTCGCTGCTGCGGATTATAGTGACCCGGCCTGGATTCAGAAAGTGTATCAAATTTGGAAGATATAAAACCCGATGCAGGATAGTTTTCCATCTTTAACCCCTCCTTTTCCTCCTTTTTAAGAACAACGTGATTAAGGTCAAAACTTCCATAAGAAAAGACATTATCTTCAAAATAACCATTGAAAGGGCTATCAGATGAAATACGAACCTGAATGATATTCAGCAGTAACTGCTGCATGTCATTTCCGCTTTTCTTTGGCCGTTCAGGGGCAATGATGCATAAATAGTCAACGGATCTGGTAGTAGCTACATATAATAAATTTATAGCATCCATCGCATTGTAAAGCTTCTCCTCATAATAGCTTTTCGCAAAAGCGGAGCGGGCAAGATCTTTAATGTAATTTACAGGCAAGCGATTAAAATGATCGAAAGGAGTATCCCCGGTGTCCGCCCAAAGCGTTATTTTTTTATAAAGGCTACTGTGCTCATTGATTGTCCAGTTGCAAAACGGAATAATTACTGCCTTAAAATCAAGTCCTTTAGATTTATGGATCGTCATGATCTGAACTGCATTCTGGCTTTCTGATGAAGGCAAAGATTTTGAACTTCCCTCTTCGTCCCACCACTCCAGAAAGGGGTTTAAACCTTTATCACCGGTTGAAGTAAATACCGCTATTTGTTCTGTTAATGCCAAAAGATAGGCCGTGTAAGAATTAAATTTTTTATCGGTTAAACCATAAACAGATATGAGTTTATCCGCAAGTTCAGTTAAAGGATAGTGCTTCCAGGCAACATAATTACGACACAAACCCTCCGGAAAGATACCCGTTAAGTCAGCCATTTTATTCCGGCTAAGGGCCATCCACTCCTTTAGTGAAATATCAACAATGCCTGTTGTAATCTCGCGATACAGGCGAAGGCAAACGCTTTTCAGAACACTGTTATCCGCATCCAGATTAGCCATCATTCGCAAAGTATTGACAACTAGCTGCACTGCCGGATTATTGGAAATTACTAAAGCCTCCGCAGAAATTATCTGGAAATCTTCCTCATTTAAAGCTGCCGAAAATTCATTCTGGCGTTTTAGCAAATAATTGATCAGGGTTTCGGCTTCGCTCTTTTTTCGTACCAGCAAGCAAATATCACGCTGCTTAAGGTTTTTTTCGCCTAAAAGCCATAGCAGTTTTTCTTTAACTATTTTTAATGGTACTGTTTCATCATTATTTTCATCATCGTCATTATCAACTGCTTCATTAAATGTAAAAAATACATCAATCTGCCCTCCGGCAGTATTTCCCGGAGGTACTAACTGCGTGCTTCCCGCGTATGCTTGCAGGATGATCTGATTAAGTGATCTTTTTTCCCATACATCTCGCAGATAACTTTCACCAGCTTCCTTTTCAACATCTGAGTTTAATTCCATCTGAAGAATTTCCGGTAAAACGGAATAAAGCAGGTTGTTAAAAGAAATGATATTTTCTTTACTGCGATAATTGTATTCAAGATTGTTTTCGGTAACGTTATGCTCTTTTAAATCTTTTTTAATACCGGAAAGAAGGATATTCCAGTCGCCATTTCGCCAGCGATATATTGATTGTTTAACATCCCCAACGATCAGGTGATCGGTCATATCAGGGGTTGGTGCTGCAATTGCGTTGGATAACAATGGCAAAAAATTAATCCACTGCAACCGGCTGGTATCCTGAAACTCGTCAAACAAAAAATTTTTAAATTTATTTCCGGTTTTTTCCCAGATAAACGACGGGTTTTCAGGAACAGGGGATTCCGTGCCGTTCATATAATTTTCTGTGTCAACCCCGGTAACGCCTAACAGAAATCGCTGTGCGTCGCTTATTAGCATCAATTGATTTTCTGTACGATAGGTGTTCATCAAATCTGTCATCTCCTGCACTAAGCGCAGGTAAACAGCATTCTGCTGCAAAGCCTGAAACATTTTATAGCCAAAAATATGCTCGAGATAAAACTCTTGCAACACTTTAAGTAAAGGATTTAATTTGTTGTAAAGCTCCTGAACATTATCGTTTTGTTTTCCTTTTTGCCAGGCATCAGGAGAATCAATTAGTTTAAATAATGATTGAGGCAGTTCGGCAAGATCATTTTCGACCATGCTTTTTAAATGTTTAAGTGGATTATTTGATTTACCGAACAACTCCGCTAAATCTACGCCTGAAGCAATCCAAATGGTATGGGCAGATTTTACGATCTCTTTTATTTTCTCCTCAAAAACTTGAATACCCGAGTTAACATCAGTAGTTAATTGCTCTAACAAAATGGCTTTCCCTTTTACATCCAGTTTTTCCATCGCATATTGAAACGGAAAATAACTTTCTTTAAAGAGTTCGCTGGCAAGGTCAATCAATGACCGGTGGTAATTCCAATCTTGCCCGTTACTGATTCGGTCGATTGCAATTCCTGTAACCCAGTTAAGCAATGTTTCGTCACTCTCCAGTTTTTCATTTAAGAGCTGAACCAGGTCTTCTTTGACGCGGCTGAAGTTCATCTCGAGGCGGTAACCGCTGTCTAAATTTAGCTCAAAAGCAAAGCTGCGGATAACCTGTTGTACAAAACCATCAATAGTTGTAACCGTAAAGCGACTATAGTCATGCAGGATATTGCGATAAATGGTGGTGGCTTTTTGCTGTAGCAGAACGTCGCTTAAGTCCGGATGTGTTTCACGGATAATTTCAATGTAGCTTTTAGCGTCCGGTTTACCGGAAGCAATATCCTTTAACACAGTCAGAATACGCCCTTTCATTTCGGCGGTAGCTTTGTTGGTAAAGGTTACAGCCAGAATTTCTCTGTATTTTTTATCGTTAAAAAAAAGAAGCGTGAGATAATGAGCCGTAAGGCTGAAAGTTTTACCGGAACCAGCGGAAGCCTGAAGAATTTTTAAGGGACGCAATGATGGTTTTTCAGATGGCATGTCGTTTATCTTGCGTTAGGACTGATGCACTGCTTTCCAAAAAAATTTGTTTCATGATTTAAAAAACAGTTTTCTATGCTTTTGGATTATCCCTGTCCCGCTTTCCATTCCAAGATTCATAAGGAAAATTCGGAAGGCTTTCCACTTAATCGGGTCTATTTAACTTGAAACAGTGCTTTATTACAAAAATGCACAGATACGCTTAACACAAGATTTCATAAATCACAGTTGCGAAATACCGTTCCCGTTCTTATAAAAAGAATTGATAGAAACCGGCAGTTTCCCGGAAGCTTTTAGCTCTCCTGTAATTATTTTTACAGAAGCTTTTTGAAGTTCATCGCTGTTCTGATAGGTCATAATTAATGTCTTTGCTTTTTCAATCCCGGGCAAACCGGAAAGCGCATACGGATTGGCAAAAACAACAACCAAAGAGTTCATCAAAGCTATTTGAGTAATAAGCAATTTAACTTCAATACTGTAATCTAAAATCTGGCCGGGCCGTTTTCTGCTATCATATAATGCCAAAATAATCTGGTCATATCCGGCCAATTCCTGAGTTATGTTAGCGATATCAGACCCTGAAGCATTTTTATTTAAGATAAAATTCAATGAATTGCTGAAACGAGTCGTAAGTTCTTTCTGCATTAAGGTAAGTTCTTTAACACCAACACTGATTATGGCAGTTTTTTTTGTGTAATCAATGTTTTTAATGAGACTATCGCTATTCAAAACGGTAACGGCGGCGTCAGCCAATTGCTGATTTAGAACCAAAACTTCCGGTCGTTTTAAATCCATAACAACATCAGCGGTTTTGATAATGGCAAGATTATTTAAGCCTACCCAATACTTGGCCAAAAGTATTTTTTTTACGCTTGTATTAACCTGTTCTAAACTTAATTTATGATGCCTGATTGCTTTTCTCACTAATTTTACAGCTCGTTCTGAATTTTGCGAAAGCTCAACAATATCGTTTCCTGCGATGATCGCACGAACGTCAGCCTCACCGTTGGGAAAATATTTAACAACACCTTTCATTTCCATAGCATCAGAAAAAATTAAACCTTTAAATAAAAGCTCATTTCTTAAAACGCCTGTTATAGTTGGCTTGGACAATGTAGAAGGAATATTTAGAGTTTTATCGAATGCCGGAATGTTCATATGAGCGATCATAATACCAGAGGCCTTTTCACGTATTAGTTCTCTAAAGGGATAGAGCTCCAAAGAATCCAGACGCTTACGGTCAAATGGCAATTGTGGCAGATCATAATGTGAATCTACGTCGGTATCGCCATGCCCCGGAAAATGCTTTAAACTTACTAATATCCCGTTATCCTGCATTCCTTTCATGTAAGCCGACACTTTAGCGGCTACGTTGTATTTATTATCCCCGAAAGAGCGAAAACCAATAACCGGGTTTTTAGGGTTATTGTTAATATCAGCAACCGGTGCGAAATTAACATGTATTCCCAGCCTCTTTAAGTCGGTTGTGATTTCCTTTCCCATTTGATAGATGAGATCATTATTCTGGATAGCACCCAAAGTCATTTGGTAAGGATAAGAAGTGGCGCTGTCAAGGCGCATTCCCAAACCCCATTCTGCATCAATGGCAATTAATAAGGGTACCTTAGAAATTGACTGGTAATGATTTGTTAAAGCAGCTTGCCGGCCAGGCCCGCCCTGAAAAAAAACAACCCCACCAATATTTTCCCTTTTAATAACCCGGGCCACAGAATCCTCGTATGATTTCCCTTTATCAGTATGAGCCCGAATCATAAATAACTGCGCAATCTTCTCACGCCGATTAAGCTTATTAAAAACAGAATCCACCCAATTGTTCGGTTGCCCAATCAGGTCTACATATGCAGGCTTATTTTGAGAGAAACCATTAAATTGAGAAAAGAGTAATAATATTAGTAACAAGTATTTTAACCTCATTTGAATGGGAAAATTGTTAAAATTTTAATTGAACATTAAGATAGATACTCACGATGAGTAAGAATATTAAAAAATTTAAACTTAAACTCAATGATATACTAAAAAGCCAGACCAATAGCGAATTTGTAATTTTTGTTTTAAGATAAGTTTTTAAATAATAAACCCCCAAGGCACTTGCAAGAAAAAATACAAATCCTGATATATACCAAACCATACCATAAAGGAACTTAATTACTGCTGATTTACCAAGATTAACAACTTTTGTATTGAAACTAATACAATTACAAAAAATTTTCGTTCAAAATTATTAATAAAAACCTGTGTCAGATAGATTCTGAACCGGTTTACAGAATAAATGCTGTACCGGTTTCTAATCTAATTATTTGATTACAATCATATTTTGGCACCATTATTTCAATATACCTTTCGAACTAATAAATTAAAATATGAAAAAATTATTGATTGTTGCAATAGGGATTTTAACTGCCGGTGCAGTTCATGCCCAAGATGTAAGTGTTGGAATTAAAGCGGGTGGAAATTTATCAAACATTATTAAAACCGGGGATTCCAGTTACGAAACAAACTTTAAACCGGGATTTCACGCTGGTTTAACGCTTGAAATAGGTTTGGGTAACACATTTGCTTTTGCTCCAGAATTAATGTACTCACAAAAAGGGTATAAAGCCGATCGTTTTGGTGGTACTTTAACTCAAACCACAAATTGGATTGAGATTCCTGTTCTTGCTAAAATAAAGGCAGGCCCGGCATTTAACATTTTTTTAGGGCCCCAGGTTTCTTTTTTGACGAAAACATCCAACAAGTTTGAAGGTGCCTTCGGTGCAGTTGAACAAACTATTATTGAAAAGCAGTCTGAAACTTTTAAGAAAAGCATTGCCGGAGGTGTAATAGGAGCTGGGTTTGATATAACCCCGAAAATTGGCATCAACGCTCGCTATGCATTAGATTTTCAAAAAAATAACGAAAATGGAACAAATGAAACCCCGGAGTTTAAAAATCAGGTGTTTCAAGCTGGGCTGGGATTTAAATTTTAAAATTTAAACTACTATAAAAATAAAAACCCGTCAGCAAAGCTTTCGGGTTTTTATTTTGCTTGCTGCAACAATACTTACTACATTTATTTATAAACAGTAAATAGAAATTCAAATTACCTCAACTACAAATTACCTTAAAAAATAGGATATGAAAAGATATTCCTTCATAATTATCGGCATATTGTTACTTGCCTTGTCGTTATTTGTTTTTTTTAGATATTACTATGTGTTTGGAGAAGGTGTAAAATCTGGAGAGTTAAATTACCTTGTTAAAAAAGGTAATGTTTTTAAGACTTATGAAGGCAAACTTATTCAAAGCGGTTTAAGGCCTGGTACAAGCGGCTCTGTTCAATCATATGAATTTGAATTTTCTGTTGAAAACAAAAAAATTGCCGAAACTTTAATGAAAAATTCCGGCAAAGTTTTGGATCTTCACTATAGAGAATATCATTCCACTTTACCATGGAGGGGATTTACCAAATACATTGTAGACTCCGTCTACTCCATGAAACCAGGACCTGGAGAAAGTAATTTAAGGTATAATCCATAAAAAAACCCTTTATGCTTGGCATAAAGGGTTTTAAATCAGGCAAAGCTTACTATCTGTTAAGAGAATCTCTTAAAGAATCAGTTTTTGCACTTGTTGTATCGGCACCCATTCCTTGAGGGGAGGCAATAGTAGAAGTATCATTTCGACTTCCGTTATTGTTACCAGAAGAGCAAGCAGCAACAAATAAACTGCAACCTGTAAACATTATAAAAAGAGCAGTTCGAAACATTACCTATTTAAAGTATCTCTTTTCATTGTATCTGTTGGCATGGTCGTGGTATCACGCTGCATGGTATCAACCGGTGTTGTAGTTTGCCTCATTCCAGAGTCCATGGTAGTTGAATCAGCATCAGACCGGGTACTATTTTGAGTTGATCCGCAACCTGCTATAACCGTTCCGGAAAATAACATGGCTAAAACTATTTTTAGTTTCATAATAATTGTTTAATGTAAATTTAAAATACTTGAAATAACTAAACTACTAACAAAATAACGTAGCAAGGGTTTATTTTATTTTTATTTAATTATAAATTTTGCTCCAAAATCTGGTTTTAAATATGTTGAAGATGCCTTCCTGATCAATTTAAAAGAATACTTATTGAGTTACAGTTATTGAATTAATTTTCCAGCCAGTATCCCTTTTTATAAAACTAGTTTTAATGCCATATGTTCCGGAGACATCTATTATATCAGGAGTAGACATTTGGCCATCTACTTCTATGTTACCAAACCCTGAGCCATCAACATCGTTCATAATGTATTTTATATTTACTCCTTTCATGCTTTCAAGGATGTATATTCCTTTTTCTGAAAAAGCCTGAATTAGACTAGCTTTAGATAATGACTGACCACTGGGGTCATTAAAAGTACATTCATCACTTAAGTTAGATTCTAACCATGCCTTATCATTTTCTACTAAAGCATTAAATAAACCATCCATAAGCTTAATGAAAATTTGCTCGTCTGATTTATTAAAAACTTTTGCCTGTGCCTGGGTTATACCAAAAGAAATAAAAAGAAGCAGTATCATTTTTTTCATAATAAGAAGTTAAATTTAAACTAGTTTAAATACGAAGTTAAAAGAAATCACAAATTAAAATGAATTTAAAAAGGCTAATTATTTATACCTCAAACTTATAACCAAATAAAAATGAAATTTAATAAATTCAATGCCGTTGTTTTCTTCTGCATTTTTTCGCTTCATGCCACTGCTCAGAAATACACCCCAAAAGTTTCAAGAGACTCTATTGCGATCCTAACTTCCAGAACAGAGGTACTTAAAAGCGCTATCAAGGTAAATGATTTGAAGCTTGCTGAAGGATCGCAGGAAAGTGATATCGAAAAGTTAGAATTAAAGATTGTTGAATTAAGAAGCTTAGATAAAGCATCGTCTGATGAAAGCCTTCGCTTATCAGAATCTTTAAAAACTGGCAATGAAACAGATTTAAAAAAGGTGGATAGGGCAGCCCGTAAAGCTGCTTCTAACGCAAAGTCGCTTAAAAACGCTCTTGAAAAGCTAAATAAACAAATAGATAAAGCGGAAGATATTAAAAACCAGATTCAAACTGAAGAGCGTAAACTTTCTTACAGAGATTTGCTTATAATTTTTATGAAAAATAATAACTGACGTAATCAACTACCCGGCATCATTTAATAAATGTTTGTTAATGGATTTGTTTTACAGGTTTTATAAAAATAAATTAATGTTGTTTGTTAACCTATTTCCGGGTTGTAAACGAAGGATAATTTTACTCGGTTTTGGATGATCGGGAATCAAAACACTTATGATTCCAATTTTAGATTAATAAATTTCCCCAATGTTAAACTGTATTAAATTATTATGAGAGCACTCCATCTGTTCCTTCCTTTTAAAAACTAATTTAAAATACAGGATATTAAACTATCAATTATTTCGGTAAACTAATTTTACCCATACCTATTGAAGGAACTTCTTTACTGCCTCCAAAGTCTGCCGAAGACCCCGCTACGGTTTCATTAGCCAGGACTGCGAATAAAACCGCTTCTTTTGCGTCCGGATGTATACCCAAATCCAACGTTGTTTTAAATGTGGCATCCTGCAATCCGGCTTTTAAATATTTTAAGAGCAAAGGATTATGCATTCCTCCACCACTCAGGTAAATTTTTACATGATGTTTTATTTCACAGCATCTTTCAATGGCTGAAATTATTTCATTGGCTGTAAACCTGCACAGAGTGGCCATTATATCCTTATTGCTCAAGTTTGCTGTTTCAGAAATCAACAAGGCATTATTTAGATACTCGAGATTAAATAATTCGGGGCCGGTAGTTTTGGGGAAATTGGATTTAAAAAAACCATGGTTTGAAAGAGATTTCAGCAGCCTGATATTGACCGTTCCTGATAGAGCTAGTTGAGCATCTTTATCAAAAAAAGAACCCGGTTGTATCTGCTGGATAAATTGATCCATAAGCGTATTGCCCGGACCCACATCAGTAGATAAAATTTTCTTATGGGTTCCAGAAGCAGGAAGATAAGTAAAGTTGGAAATGCCCCCAATATTTAACATAACCCGGTCCTCATCCTTGTTTGAAAACATTAAATAATCACCATAAACAGCCAAGGGAGCTCCTTCGCCTCCAGCTGCAATATGTTTTTGCCTAAAATCACTCAAAGTAATAATACCCGTTTTTACAGCTATATGATCTCCGTCGCCTATTTGCAAAGTAGCATTTGGATAGTTCTCTATTTTGTGCTGTAATTTAGGTGCATGATAAATGGTTTGGCCATGGCTGGCGATCAGATCAATCATTTCGGGCACAATTTTCCATTCTTGCAATGCGTCAAGAATCATCTCACCGTGTCGTATCCCAATTAATTCGTTTAAAATACAAACCTGCTGAATATCTGCGTCCCTTCTGGAAAAAATAGATTTAATTTCTTCCCTGAATTTGGTATCATAAGCCACGGTTTTAAACTTTAAAACTTTAATTTTTAATGAAGAACCGGAACCGGAGCAGGAACATAAAGCGATGTCAAGACCGTCCAAGGAAGTGCCTGACATCAAGCCAATTATTTTCCTTTCTGGTTTTAAGGCAATCTTAAATAATTTTTCTATCAAGTAATTCATGTAAGTAAAATTACTTTTAATGATTGATCTGCCCGAAAAAATATTGCTGTACATACTAAAAGTAAAAGACCCACTTTTCAATTTTCTGTTATATTTGCTGCTCACCACCTCATCTCGTCTCATAAATGGCCCGTTTAAATTTACTGGAAGAAACCCGCTTTGAAAAATTGCCTGTAACTGTTTATCCTGATCAGCACCTTGCCGCACAACATGTAGCCAGAAGAATTGCAGATCTTATTATTTTAAAACAGAAGAACGGAGAAAATGCAGTTTTAGGATTAGCTACAGGTGTTACGCCCGTAGGAGTGTATCAGGAATTGGTTCGTTTGCATCAACAGGAAAATTTAAGTTTCAGGAATGTAGTTACTTTCAACCTGGATGAATATTTTCCGATGAAACCTAACTCACCGCAAAGCTATGTGATGTTCATGAAAGAAAATCTCTTTGATCATATAGACATTGATATGGCCAACGTACATATTCCTGACGGAACCCTGCATCTTGAAGAAATTCCGACTTTCTGTCTGAACTACGAAAAAAAGATCACGTCTTATGGTGGCCTTGATCTGCAAGTTTTAGGTATTGGACGTACAGGTCATATTGGTTTTAATGAACCCGGGTCCGCACCCAACTCCGGTACCCGTTTAGTTACACTGGATGATTTGACCAGACGTGATGCTTCACGTGATTTTGGAGGTAAAGCAAACGTGCCAACCAAGGCCATAACGATGGGTATTGGAACCATATTTAAAGCCCGGCAGATTATTTTAATGGCTTGGAATTCTAAAAAAGCACCCATTATCAAAAAGGCGGTTGAGGGTGAGATTTCTTCAGACGTTCCGGCAACGTACCTTCAACTGTCTGAGAATGTAGAGTTTGTTCTTGATCAGGATGCGGCTTCAGAGCTTACAAGATTTGATACTCCATGGCTAGTAAAAGATTGTATCTGGACAGAACAGCTAATTAAGAAAGCAGTTATTTGGCTGGCCAATTTTCTAAAAAAACCTATCTTAAAATTAACCGAAGAGGACTATAATAATCATGGGATGGCAGAACTTGCCACCGAAAAAGGTCCGGTTTACAATATTAACATACACATTTTTAATAAGATTCAACATACAATTACCGGTTGGCCCGGAGGTAAAGCCCACGCTGACGATAGCCAGCGGCCAGAAAGATCATTACCCGGACGGAAATGTGTTCTCATATTTTCACCGCATCCGGATGATGATGTAATTTCAATGGGTGGTACTTTTATCAGATTGGTAGATCAGGGTCATGATGTTCATGTGGCCTATCAAACCTCTGGCAACACTGCCGTTTGGGATGATGATGCGTTACGTTTTGTAGAGTTTGTGGCAGATTTTAGTAAAACATTAAATCTTGATAATTCCAAACTAACCGAGCTTTACTCAAGCATGCGTTCCTTTATTGAAGACAAACAACCTAACCAGGTTGATACGCAAGAAATCCAAACTGTAAAAGGCTTGATCAGAAAAGGGGAGGCTATCAGCGGCGCCCGTTTTGCCGGACTAACGGATGATCATATCAATTTTATGGCGCTCCCTTTTTATGAATTAGGAAAGAGCCAGCGTAATTCTGTTACAGACAAAGACATACAGCTTACTATGGAGCTTTTGCAAAGGGTTAAGCCACACCAGATTTTTGCAGCGGGAGATTTTGCTGATCCTCACGGTACACATAAAGTTTGTTTCGATATTATTGTGAGCGCCTTAAACAGACTTAAAAATGAAGATTGGATAAAAGATTGCTGGCTTTGGATGTATCGGGGAGCATGGCACGAATTTGAAACGCATGAAATAGAAATGGCGGTCCCGCTATCTCCGCAGGAAGTACAACGTAAACGCTATGCCATTTTTAAACATCAGTCTCAAAAAGACCGTCCGGTTTTTCCAGGAGACGATGCCCGGGAATTTTGGGTCAGGGCTGAAGACAGGACTCGTGAAACGGCCCGGGCTTATGATGATTTGGGGTTAGCGGAGTATGAAGCAATGGAGGCTTTTGTTAGATTTCGATTCTAAAGGTTTTTTTAAACATAACCAGACATTATACGATGTAAATTGGATTGCATTCATTTAAACTTGTAATTTTAATTGTTACAAACTCACCTATTTTATGAGTAAAGAAAATAAAATTTTAGTCTGTGTAATCACTTTAGTTATTTCTATAAGCGGATTAACAAATGCACAAACAGCTAAACAAAATAAAAAAGCTGCTAAAAAGGCAACTCCTATAAGCCAAAAATCAGAAGTTCTGCCTATGGATGCCAATGTCCGGATAGGCAAACTTGCCAATGGTTTTACTTATTATATCCGAAAAAATTTGGAACCAAAGGACAGGGCTCAGTTGTATCTGGCTAACAAAATAGGCTCAATTGTAGAAAATGACGATCAACAAGGCCTGGCGCATTTTGTTGAGCATATGAGCTTTAATGGAACAAAAAACTTTCCTAAAAATGAATTGGTGAGTTATCTGCAAAAAGCAGGTGTAAGGTTTGGTGCCGATCTGAATGCGTACACCAGTTTTGACGAAACAGTATACCAGCTTCCTATTCCGACCGACGATCCGGAACTGTTTAAAAATGGGCTGCAAATTATGCGTGACTGGGCTCAGGACGCAACACTGGATCTTACCGAAATTAATAAAGAAAGAGGAGTTGTTTTAGAAGAGAAACGACTTGGAAAAGGAGCTCAGCAACGTATGCAAGACAAATATTTGCCGATGCTTTTTAATAACTCCCGCTATTCTAACCGTTTGCCAATTGGTACAGAAGAGGTACTTAAAAACTTTAAACCTGAAACCATCCGTCAGTTTTACACAGACTGGTACCGCCCTGACCTGCAAGCTTTAATTGTAGTAGGAGATATTGATGTTAATCAGGTTGAACAAATGATAAAAACACAATTCTCAACCTTAAAATTACCCGCTAAACCCCGCCCCAGAATTCAATATAACATACCGTTATTAAATAAAAACCAATTTTCTGTTGTTTACGATAAAGAATTTCCGGTTACTGTAGCTCAAATTTTAATAAAACATCCCGAAGTGGTTGTAAAGAATACTTCAGATCTTCGCAATAACATGATTCGTTCTTTGTACAATCAAATGACTTCAGCCCGTTTTAGCGAACTTACTAAACAAGCTGATCCGCCATTTCTACAAGGTGGAGCAAGCATAGGTGGCTTTTTGGCAGGACTTGATGCGGCTACAACTTTTGTGGTAGCAAAACCAGGTGAACTTGAAAAAGGTTTTAAAACCGTTTTAACAGAAACTGAACGGATTAAGCGTTTTGGATTTGCACAAACTGAACTAGACAGGGCAAAAACAGCATTTATGACTTCTCAGGAATCCGCTTTCAAAGAAATGGATAAAACAACTTCCGAAAGTTTTGTGAACGAATATTTACAGCATTTTTTAACTGGAGAAGCAAGTCCGGGCATTCAATATGAATATGAATTTTATAAAAACAATATAACCGGAGTTTCATTAGCTGAAATCAATGATATCGCAAAAAAATATCTAACAGATGTTAACCGTGATGTGATCATTATGGGACCCGAAAAGGATAAAGATGCGCTACCGAACGAAACGACTGTAAATAACTGGATAAAATCTGTAACCGCTGATGATATAACAGCTTATAATGATCAGGTTTCTGATAAACCATTGCTTGCCATAAAACCTGCTGCAGGAAAAGTAATTTCAGAAAAGAAAATTTCCGAATTGAACATTACAGAACTAACATTTAATAACGGTGTTAAGGTTATGCTTAAGCCAACTGATTTTAAGAATGACGAAATTAGCTTCAGTGGGGTTAGTCCTGGCGGCACCTCTTTATACAGTGATGCGGGTTACCAGGCGGCAGCAAATGCTTCATCCATTATCAAACGCAGTGGGGTTGGAGGAATTAATTCAATTCAATTATCTAAACTACTTACAGGTAAAAAAGTAATTGTTCAGCCGGGCATCAGCGAAAGAAGCGAAAGTATAATAGGTTTTACCAATCCTCAGGATTTAGAAACAGCCCTGCAAATGGTTTATCTGTA
>JACMND010000138.1 GCA_014378705.1 Pedobacter sp.
AACCGGTAACCAATGCTTAGCATTTTACTGGCTTCTTTACAAGCTGAAATCATTTCATTACATTCTTCAGCATTCATAGCCATTGGTTTTTCACAAATAACATGCTTACCAGCTTTGGCAGCTCGGATGGTATATTCTTTGTGCATGGATGGTGGCAAAACTATGTAGATGATATCAATAGCCGGGTTTTTACCGATCTCGTCAAAATTTTGATAGTTGTAACAATTTTCATCTGGTATTTTATATCGGCTTTTCCAGTCGTCAATTTTTGATGGGGTTCCGCTAACAATCCCGGCAAGGTAACAATGCCTGGTTTCCTGCAATGCCGGAGCGAGCTGGCCAGCGGAGTATCCTCCCAAACCAACCAATGCGATCCCTAACTTATTATTTTGCGATTCTCCGGCACAACCGAAAGAAAGCGACGGGCTGATAGCAACAGCCCCCACTCCAAAAGAGAAGTTACGTATAAACCTCCGCCGAGAATTTTCTTGCTTATTCATAAGTATATATTGAAATAATAAATCTTATTTTACTACATTATAACGATATCCGGCACTTTAACTGATATATTTTCTCAATTCATTTTCAATTCGGCCACAGCCCAACAAAAAAGGCTTATTTGTAATATTGAACGTAGCTACCTGACCCGTTATAAAAAAGTCACCAGAAATATTTCCGATAGGCGTAGAAAAGGAAAAGTTACCTCCTTTCTCTCTTCCCTTAAAAATTCCCCCAGCCTGAGCAATAGCCAAGGAAGCTTTTTCTATAAGTATTTCCGGCGAACCTGTTACTTCTATTGAAAACCCGCATCTCGCCATATTCTTGTTTTATAATAATTACAAATCGCATCAAAATGTGTTTCGATGGAAGTTTACTTAAGCCATTGTAAATTAAACCCGGGCTCTACCTTTTATACATAGGTGGGAGATCGTTTTCAAAAAGTGTAAACGGATCATTATAGAACATTATAAAATTATCATTATTGGGATGACCGCTAAAAGGAGCATAATAATGACTGGGACTTTTTACATCATTGCGCCAGACCAATACATAAGACATCCGAATCTTATCTGTTTTTAGGACCTTAAGCAGAGATTGTGTCCACCAGGTTTTGTTTGGAAGAGATTCTAAACCGGTTTCAGTAAAAGCGGCCAGTTTTTTTGCTTTTCGGGCATAGTCTGAAACAATTTTTAATTTAATGGCTGCTGAATCCAAATCATAAGAACCATTGCGGCCCATGTCTCCGTAATTATCCATCCCAACCATATCCACCCAGTTATTTCCAGGATAGCGTTCTAAAAATTCATTTTCAGATTTAAACGTGTTATCCGGAGAGAAAGCATAAATAAAGTTGTGAACTTGCATCTCATCTCTTAGATAACCGACGGTAAACTGCCATAATTTAACAAATTCATCAGGGGTACAATGTGATTTCCCCCACCAGAACCAGTTGCCGTCAAATTCGTGATAAGGGCGAAAAATTACGGGCACCTGTTTTCCGTCAGCTCCTTTTAAAGACAAAGCCCAGTCTGCAATACCTTTTAAAATTTGCTTGTATTGTTCGTGAGCAGGTTCACCAGGTAAAATATATTTAACCGCCGGAAGTGAAACTGAATCTACCCAGTAAAACCCTCCCGCTGAAATTGGATTGGAAAAATGCCAGGATATGGTACTGATCCCACCTCGATTATACGTATCCGTTACATTTTTTCTAAGATCTTCCCTGGCTTTTTGAATAGCCGTTTCAGACCTTCCAGAAAAATTGCTAAAGTCAACCCCGATAACCGCCGGGTGTGATCCGGTTACTGATTTAACATCAGAGCGGTTTGTATCCCCTTCCCAGCCGTGTCCGTATTCGGTAGCATGCTGATGGCCAAAAAGAATATGTCTCTTTGAAAGTTTATGAAGATTTAGATAGAGTGCTTTTGTTTCCCTGGTTGCGTTTTTGTCAATGGGTTTTCTGCTTTGAGCAAATACAGCAAAGCTCCAAAAAGAAATAAGAAGTATAATTAAGGGTTTATTCATTAAATAAATAACTTGTTTTGGAAGTAATATATGGTGACTGAAAAATAAAAAAACTTATTTAGAAAGAAACAAAAAATGGGGTTTTACAAATCCTAAAAATCCTGGTTTTATATCAATATCTTAACAAAAGACGAATCAAACCAAATAAACAGAAGCCTAATTTTAATAGTGATATTTTTGAGCGGATGTCTCTTGCCTGGTAAAAATACAAAAAGAATGAATTTAGAATTGCTACGATCCAAAAAGCTGGTTAATTATCCTTCAGGTTCAACGATGAGTACTTTTCAGGACCACATTTATCTGATGGGTGATGACGCTTCTTCCATGCTTATTTTGGACGATGACTTTACGGTAATTGATACAATCAAATTTTTTGATGTTGATCTGCTAAGAATTCAAAAAACAAAAAAAGCTGATATTGAATCATCTGAATGGTTGATGACCGATGGGAAGCCGAAACTCTGGTTATTTGGCTCCGGATCTTTGTCGCCCCAGCGTGACAGCGCATTTTGTTACGATCCGGAATCAAAAAAGACAAAAAGTATCGATCTCATTGAATTTTATAATCGATTACGTGCATCTCCAATTCCTGAATTAAATATTGAAGCCGTGGCGTTAGTTAAAAATCAGTTAATTTTTGGCAGCCGTGGCAACTTAAAACACAAGCAGAATTTCATTATCGTTACAACAGCAAACGGATTTTTAAGTAAAGCAGAATTTAGCATCCTTCCAATAATGCTTCCAGAACACGCCGGAATTTCTGGGATGACTTACATTCCGGAAAAAGATTTATTGCTCATTACCTCTTCTGAAGAAAGCACATCCAACGCGTTTGAAGATGGTAAAATTGGTGAAAGTTACCTCGGATTTGTTTTTAGCGCATCATCTAAGATAAAACAGAAAAATTTAGTACCGGATGAATGGATCAACTTGGCGGATATTAATTTAGATCTTTCTTTACAAAAAATAGAATCAGTTTGTATACTCAGATCCAGCGATGAAGATAAGATCAAACTTATACTGGTTTCTGATGACGACAAAGGAGGAACCATGCTGTTTGAATTACGATTATCCCTTAGTAAATAAAAATAATCAAGGCCAGGTGCTAAAAATTAACGATTTACAGAACCTTTGTTGGGGTTGGTTATTTTGCTCAGGTTGTAATAATTCTGCCCATCCTTTGCGCTGCCGTTAAGCAACCCTTTATCAAACTTATCTTTCAAAAATTCAGTAACTTTTTGAATAAGCTGTTCATTTTTGATACCGGGTTCCAACTCTTCAAGCTTCTCAATTACTTGGGTAGAATTACCTTCAGAAATCTGCGCCAGAGCAAAAACGATCTTATCTTCAATAAGATTTTCTGGATGAAAGGAAGCTGGAACATGTAGAGGTTTAAATTCTTCTCTGAATTCCTGATCTGATAAAGTCATACGATGTTTGTTATTTGTGTCGTAAAATAAGATTTAGCCCGAATTGTTTAAACAATTAATACGCCTTTTTTATTATTGTTTACCACCCCAAAAATACCATTCGAGACCCGCTCAAATTTTTAAAACGACAAATTATGAGCTACAGGAAAGCATAGAACAACCGGCTTTTTGGGAAGCCCATTCCGGCCTGATCTTAAAAAATTCATCGTGATTTTTAGAATATGGATCATTCATCGCCTGCTGAAGTTTAATAAACAAATCATCCCTTCCGTTTTCGAGTTCTTCTATAGCCAGATGAAGAAGGTAATTCCTTAAAATAAATCTTGGATTTGATTTTCGCATCTTATTTAAAGAATCTTCCCTGCTTATCTGATTTGATTGAATTCTTTTCTGATAAGTTTGAATCAATGTATTTAAAGTTTTACTTTCTTCAATTGTCAGTTCATGATAAAAACTTAGATTAAAATGCCGGGCAATATTAATTTCTCCTTTTAGATCCATCGGTAATTCAACAAGCAACTGATAGAATATAGTCATATCAGGCTGAACGGAAGTCATCATAGTTTCAAAAAGGGTAATAAGCGGCACATCAGCTTCATTAATCTGATCTAACCCAATCTTACCTGCCATCATCGTGTAGTACTTTGTTCCGTAAATTATTTCAAATTCTTTCAATTTTTCAACTAACTGATCTGAATCAGAAACTATCACTGAAATAGCATTTGCCAGGCAGCTTAGGTTCCAGTAAGCAACAGATGCCTGCTGGCCAAAAGCATATCTTTTGCCAGGCAGATCGGTTGTGTTCGGTGTAAAATCAGGATCGTAATTATCTATAAAAGAAAAAGGACCGTAATCTATGGTTAAGCCCAGAACAGACATATTGTCTGTGTTCATAACCCCGTGAACAAAGCCAACTCTTTGCCACTCAACAATTAAGGTTGCAGTTTTTTCCACTACTTCTGCAAACCATTTCAGTACCTGGTCGCCACCTTGAATATGCGGAAAATAACGGCTGATCGTCCAGTCGGCAAGGGCCTTTAAATTCTCCGTTTCATTACGTGAGGCTAACATTTCAAAACTTCCAAACCGCAAAAAACTTGGGGAAGCCCTTAACACAATTGCGCCAGGTTCAAAGGCCGGCTGGCCGTTGTAAAACATATCCCGCATTACTTGGTCACCGGTACTGACTAAACTTAAGGCTCGCGTTGTTGGTATTCCGAGATAATGCATAGCCTCACTCATTAAGTATTCCCTTACCGAAGATCGTAAAACCGCTCTTCCATCTCCTCTTCTGGAGTACGGAGTTAGCCCGGCACCTTTTAATTGCAACTCCCATGTCTCTCCGCCCGGAGTTTCCCACTCACCAAGCGTAATCGCACGACCGTCGCCCAACTGACCGGCC
>JACMND010000139.1 GCA_014378705.1 Pedobacter sp.
CACCCCGACGACAGGAGGGGTCTCATTCATAAACCACCAATAGGGTTTGTACAAAGGAATACGGAGATTCCTCCTCCCAAAAGGTTGTCGGAATGACGGATAAGAATGACTGGAGTTAATGAAAAAATGTTAGATTCACTTTTAATGAAACAGGTAATCTATCCCTTCTTAATCCTTCTGGTCATTTCTGCATCTTCCTGCAAAAACTCTTTAAAAAAAGATCATACCGGCTGGAACAATTATGCAGGAAGCAAAGAAGGAAACCGTTATTCTTCAAATGATGAAATTAATTTAAATAACATTAAAGATCTGGAAATTGCCTGGACTTACAGCAGCGGGGATAAAGATACGGCCAACCGCAGCCAGAATCAGTGTAACCCAATCGTAATGGAAGGAATATTATATGGCACAACTCCAAGGTTGAAGCTGTTTGCATTGGATGCGTCTACCGGCAAGCAAAAATGGTCATTTGACCCGGCCACTGTAGATACCAGTTCGAAGGATGACCCGATGGCATTTTATAAAGTTACCCGTGGAGTGACCTACTGGCAGGATAAAGAAGGAAAAGATAAACGGATTTTTTATGGGGTTGGAGCCCGCACCTATTCCATTGATGCAGGAAGTGGTAAACCGGTTGTCAGTTTTGGGAAAGGCGGATACATTGATCTTTCTGAAAATCTGGACCGTGAACCCGGTTTCAATCCGTTCGTGGCCAACACCACGCCCGGAATTATTTACAAGGATCTGCTAATCCTGGGAATGCGCCTTGCAGAATCGGCGGATGCGGCTCCAGGCCACATCCGTGCTTTTGACGTCCGCACCGGAAAAAGAAAATGGATCTTCCACACTGTACCGCATCCCGGAGAGAAAGGATATGATAGCTGGGAAGATCCCGAAGCCTGGAAAAAGTTTGGAGGTGCGAACAACTGGGCGGGAATGTCGCTGGATGAAGAACGCGGAATTGTATATGTTCCTACAGGTTCTGTGGGCGGGGATTTTTATGGAGGTACACGCAAAGGTTCTAACTTGTTTTCAAATTCTTTAATTGCTTTAAACGCCGAAACGGGCAAATACATCTGGCATTATCAGGTAGTTCATCATGATTTATGGGACCGCGATCTTGCTGCAAATCCCAACCTGGTTACCCTGAATCAAAATGGCAGGAAGATAGACGCTGTAGCGCAGATCACCAAACATGGATACATCTTTATGTTTGACAGGATTACTGGCGAGCCTGTATTTAAGATCAAAGAAAAGCTGGTACCAACCGATGCCCTTCCGGGAGAAAAGGTATGGCCAACGCAGCCAATTCCAACTTTACCTCAACCTTTTGCCAGGCAGCGATTTGAACCGGAAGATGTAACGGATATTTCTCCTGAAACCCACAAAGAGATGATGGCGAAATACCTCAAAGTAAAGGATCGGGCCAAATTTAGTCCGCCGAGCAAAGAGGGTGGCTGGATCTTTCCCGGCTTTGACGGTGGCGGAGAATGGGGCGGAGCGGCTGTGGATATGGAATCGCAGATTTTGTATGTCAATAGTACAGAGCTGCCATGGGCGCAGGTGATGATTGATGTGCCGAAAAAAGATAATCAAGATTTATCTCAAAGTGGTATTGGACAGGGAATTTATAATCAATACTGTATTTCGTGTCATGGTACCAATCTGAAAGGAAATGGTGGCAACATCCCCGGTTTAGTTGATTTGGAGAAAAAGTATACTGAATTACAAACCCGAAATGTTATCCGCAATGGTCGTAACATGATGCCTGCTTTCAAACAAATTTCGGAAGGAGATATACAGGCGCTGGTTGGTTTTTTACTTAAAATTCCTGAAAAAGAACCTGCCGCAAAATTGGCAGGTACAACCCTGCCCCCAAAAGAACCCGGAACAAAAACTCATCTGCTTTCTAAAAAGAGTGTATTGGATGACATTCCATACACCATGGCGGGGTATGATCGTTTTATTGATAAAGATGGTTACCCTGGCATTAAACCTCCCTGGGGGACGCTTAATGCGGTTAATTTAAATACGGGAAAGCTTCTCTGGAAAGTGCCTTTAGGCGAATATGAAGAATTAACAAAACGGGGTATCCCTGTTACCGGGACGGAAAATTACGGCGGTCCGCTGGTTACCAAAGGCGGGCTCGTATTCATCGCGGCAACAAAGGATGAAAAGATCCGGGCTTTTGATAAAAATACAGGGAAAGTTGTTTGGGAAGCGAAACTTCCGGCAGCCGGATATGCCACACCTGCAACATACTCCTTAAACGGACGGCAGTATGTGGTGATTGCCTGTGGCGGCGGTAAAATCGGGAGTAAATCCGGTGACACCTACGTAGCGTTTGCTTTGCCGGGAAGTAAATAATGAGCGGTTATGCTTTATATATAAACCACTTAAAGGTTTTGCATGGGGACAGGGGATTCCTCTTGCCATTAGAGCGTGGAATGACGGTGGAATTATTCATCAAAAAGGAAGCTCATCGGGTTTTCCGGATCTTTTATGATTTCAAAAAGAGTAAACCCCCATGGTTTCCAAAAATTTTCCAGCACCTGGCCGTAAGGTTTGGCCTGCCAGTTATCAAATAATGGCTTGTTACTTAATCCCCGCAAGGGCATGGCTTCAATATAAACCACATCATTGGCAGGCAAAACGTTGTATTCCGGCAATCGGTTAAATAAGTAATTGGAATAATAAAACCGGGCAATTAACTCTTCAAACTGTATCGGTTTTAACGTTTTATCTTTTACTTTTAATAGGGTTTCTTCATGGTATATCGCATTTGAGCCGTTATCCTGCAAACAGGCGATGATCCCAAAATCGTTCATCGCTAATGAAAAGGTCAGAGTATTAATTTCGTCACGGAAGTTAAAAACCTCAGGGGAGTTTTCCACTTTAAAAATTTGTATGGTCCAGGGTGGTCGTTCTTCAAATTGCATAGGTTGGATAAGCGACTGCAGCATCAACTGAAGATTTCCGAATTTGTACATTAAACCTTCAGCCAATAGAAAATCCTCACCTCCGGCCTGCTGTTCGCGAATCCCGATTCGTAACTCATTGTAAATAATCCCATAAACCAGTTTGCCAATCCACTGAAAAAGTTGTAGTGAAGAAAGGTTTTTTACGGCTTCGTAGCCTATGTTAAAAGCTTTTTGGATTTCATGCTCCAATGGTTCAAGGGTGTATTTTGCAATCCCGGCGGAGCACGGAACTTTGATCACGCCATAGGTTGCCATGCTTTCGTCCAGAAGTTTAAATGGTTTTTGGGCAAGTTGAAATTGCGCTATCAGCCACTCCGGGAAAACGGATATCTGCTCATCAGCTTGAATCGTTACACCGCTTAAAAAGCAATTTTTGTTTTTAAACTCTAATTTTTTAAAAGGTTTGTATAATGTATGAGCCATTGAAGTAAAGGTAATTGAATTACCTTGCTGGTGGGAAGCATAAAAAATTAGATCAGGGATATTGCTTTCGCAATTCGCTGGAAACCCGTTGTGTCATTTCTTTGGAAAGGTTTAAAAGGAAATCAATAGGTTGAGGTTCCATTCCGGTGTTGTTAGAAAAATATAACCGGGGATCAACTGCCCTAGAATCACCCTGTATATTCTCTACGTAAGTGTTGGAATAATTATAAGATGTTGAAAAGCTTCTTTTAAAACTTTTTTCAGGATTGTCTCTAAATTTTAGTTCTACATTAAACCGGGCATTTGACCGCCGCTGTACCTGAATTAAATCTAAAGAAGCACGAACCGTTTGGTAAACTGGTTTACCTAAAGAATTTGTACCGGTTTGAACCACCCTGGAAACCGTACGACGGTTCACCCGCTGATCCTGGGGCCATAACATAAAATTGTCAATATTGATATTTAAAGTTACATCGGCGGTATCGTTTGGCTCTGCAAGGGTCAGATTAACACGCTGAAAATTCTCAACCTGGTCAAGCAGTTTTAACCGGTAATATTCAAGGTTTATAAATCCAACTTGTGGATTTTGTTGTGATTTTAAGTTAAAAGCGACAGTAACAACCCTTTTTGGAGCCCGCTTGGTTTTCGTTGTCCGGCATGAAGAAAGCACCACTATGAAAGCCAAAAGGATGGTCAGATATCTCATAAAACTCAAGTTAATTCTAAATACTTAATATCTGCAAAACTTGCACCAATAAGAAACTATCTCTACCTGTGCAAATTGAACCTGCTGCTAATACCGGCTATAAAACCGCCTAATTTTATCAGTGAGTTGCGCATATAATGGTTTGGTAAATTCAATAAATAACTCTTGAGGTGCCGGAGGCAGACTTTCACGTTTTTCTATGAGGGAAATGTCTTCATTTCTTAAAGCCCGTTCATCCCCTCTGAAAGTTCCCCATCTATCCTGCCAGACAAAAACTCCCTGTAATTTTTCTTGTGTAAGTGTATTTTTTGTTCTCCAGTCTGTAACGGTTACATTCAGCAATCCCGCAGAACTAATCGTTTTTTCAAACGTAACAACATTTGCTTTTACGGTTCCGTATATGTCTTTTCCATCGGTTGTTCCAACCTTTACGCTGTCCCGGGTAACTTCTTCAACCCGCTCTTTAACATATGTTTGACCGACTACAAAATCATCAAAGTTTAAGCTTAACACCTGATCCGGAATCAGTTCATCTTTTCTGGCTTCTTTCGGTGTGTAAAATTTTATAAAACTGCGCTGTTCGTAATTTTCAAGATATTGATAGATCTTGTTCTGAAAGTATTCATTGCTGTATTTGTAAATGCTGCGGTTTAATTCTACCGGTTGTACAATCACCTTGATAACGGCCGCCCAATAGGCCTCATCCAATTTTTTAACTACATCTTTAAAATCAGGGTAAAGCTGATCTGCCTTTTCAAAATCATAATAAGCTTGTTTTGCACTCAAACGATTATTTTCTTCCAGTAATTTTATTCCGCGGGCATATCGAATAGTGGCAGCATTTAATTTCGCTTCGGCTAATTCTGAAATATATCTTTCAGGTACCGATATTTCCTGCCGGCAGGAAGGGCATCTTTTAATTACTTCAGCTAAATTATTTAAATCTTCATATTCTTTGATCACAGTTTCCCATCTTAAAACATTGGAGGATAACTTTGCCTGCCTCACATTATCCAAATGGTCATCTGATGCATACCGGTAGGCCTCGTTAAGGGTTTTTAATGCTTTGGGATTGCCAGTATTTTTTTGCAACCGACTTACTGCCTTGTATACAGCCTGATCGTAGTTTCCTTTTTCAAGGGAGCGTTTACCGGAACTACAGCCAAAAAAGAAGAAAGATAAGGTTAGAAATACAATGGGATAAACTGAAATATAGAGTATTATTTTCTTCATAATAAATGAATTATTGATTGTATAGGAATGCGCATCATTACTAATATGCACATTTGCACAATAATTTGCACATTTACCTTGTAGACGAAAAATAATGAAGATAGGTTACAAACCCTTTCAACTTGAGCTAAAATATCCGTTTACAATCGCCCGCTTTTCGCGTAATTTTACACCGGTAATGCTTCTTGATATCTCTTTGGACGGCTTTACTGGATTGGGGGAAGCTTCAATGGTTCCCTATATGGGAGAAAACATTCAGTCGGCAACTGATTTTCTTTCCAATGTGGATCTTTCCTGGATGAAATTTCCGTTTGATTTTGATGAATTAACCGCTTATCTGGATGGTATCGCCCCGGGAAATCCCAATATAAAAGCAGCTGTTGATATTGCTCTGCATGATCTTTCAGGCAAAATGCTGAATATCCCGTGTTACCGGATGTTTGGTTCTGATCCGCAGAAAATGCCATTAACATCCATAACTATTGGAATTGATACACCAGAAATAGTTATCCGCAAAGTAAAAGAAGCTGAAAACTGCCACATAATTAAGGTAAAATTAGGTCGTGATAATGACCAGGATCTGATTAAAAACATTCGTTCTGTAACTAATAAGCCTTTATTTGTAGATGCAAATCAAGGTTGGACTGATCGTAATCAGGGATTAGACATGGCACATTGGTTAGCCGAACAGGGAACGTTGCTGATTGAACAGCCAATGCCAAAAGAAGATATGGATTCAAATGCATGGATTACCGAACATAGCCCAATACCGATTTTTGCCGATGAAGCCGTTCAGCGTTTGCCGGATATAGAACATTTAAAAGGGGCTTACCACGGCATAAATATTAAATTGATGAAAAGTGCGGGTATGGCAGAGGGTTTTAAAATGATACAATTGGCCAGGAAACAGGGAATGAAGGTTTTAATAGGTTGCATGAGCGAAACCAGCTGTGCTACTTTAGCCGCCGCGGCTTTAGCGCCACTCTGCGATTGGGCCGACCTGGACGGCCCTTTTCTTACCGCGAACAACCCGTTTAAAGATCCAGAGTTTAACGATGGTAAATGGGTTTTGAACGATGATTCAGGATTGGGTTTATCAGGTTACAAGTTGTAAGTTGAATATTGCAATCGCAATGGTTGTAATGTATAATCTTCTTGACCTTCTATTTACCTTTCTGCATATTGCTCTTATTGGTTTTAATCTGCTTGGCTGGATCTCGCCGCAAACCCGAAAGGCACATTTTATTTGTGTTGAACTTACGGCGTTTTCCTGGTTTATCCTTGGAATATTTTATGGAATTGGTTATTGCCCCTTAACCGACTGGCAATGGCAGATTAAAGAGCAACTTGGTGAAACCAATCTTCCAAATTCTTTTATTAAATACGTTACGGATAAAGTTACAGGGAAAAATATCAGCGCAAGCCTTGTTGATCTGCTAACCGCAACAGGATTCGGATTCTCACTTGTAATGGCCTTGTATTTCCGGTTTAAGAAAAGAATTTAATTTCAAATCTGCAAACCCTCAAATTAGCACATTTTTAATTTCCTCCTAAAATTATTGGAGAACCTTTGGTGTTTCCCATAATAATCACTTTTGTATTAGGCGATAAAGCAATGTCTTTTTGTGCTTTTATAGACTCGTACTGCAGTTGCTTGTCACTTAACCCGGTAGATAAAATCCGTTGATAATCAGCGATACCTTGTGCTTCAACTCTTTTTCTCTCTGCTTCCTGGCGTTCTTTTTGAAGAACAAATGTCATCTTCTGAGCATCCTGTTCTGCGTTAATTTTTGATTCAATAGTCGTTTTTACTGATGCCGGAAGAGTGATATTCCTAACCAAAAGCTGCTCTAACTCAAGCCCACGCTTTAAAAAACTTTTATTAATGGTGTTAAATATCCGTGTCTGGAACTCATCCCGTTTACTGGAATACAGTGCCACCGCATCGTACGAAACTGCATTGTCACGTATGGCGGTTCGGGCAACAGGTCGTACAATTTTATCCAGATAATCCGTACCGATTTCCCTGAGTATTGTTGGTGCCGATGAGGCTTTAACCCTAAATAAAACAGAAAGATCTATGATTACTTCCAAACCGTCCGCAGAGAGTACGCGGATGGCGTCATCACCTTGCTTACTTCCTTCATCGTGAACACCAGACATGGTATAATTCTGCGTTTTAACATCAAATGTTGTTACTTCTGCAACTGGGTTTATAACGTTTAAGCCACTGTACATGACATCGTTATCCACCTTTCCAAAAACAGATTTAACACCAACTTGTCCGGCATCTATCACTTTGAACATAGATGTAAGTGCCCCGGCAATAATCATCACCAAACCTACTATGCGAAAAATACGGCCATAGTTTGATGAAAGGTTATTCTGTTGCGATATAATTAATCCGGCTACAATAACCAGAATTCCCAAAACAATTAAAAACATATTTATTTAAGATTAGATGCTAATATAAGAAATCGTGCCATAATCACCTGATTGTTGCAGTGGCACGAGACGTCACTCATTTTTTCTGGTAAGTTTTCTAACACTTTTGATAATGCGTATTTTGAGAAAGATGCACATGGCCATAGCCAGAATGGCTCCAACTGCGTAAAAATAGAGGTTGTTTTTAAAAGCCCAAATAATGCTAAAGGCAATAGTGAATATGGCAATATTCAATAAAATGTTGGCTAATACTTTTTTTATCATTGCCTTAGTAAACCTGCATTTCAGGATCATACTCAGCAGCCCATGCTAAAATACCTCCTTTTAGATTATGCAAATTTGTAAATCCCTGGTTTTGCTCCAACTGCATAATTGCCGCTGCACTGCGGGCTCCACTGCGGCACTGAATAATAACCGGTTTATCCTTTGATATTTTACCGGCCTCGATCATTATTCCGGCAAGTGGGATATTCTCTCCATTGATATTAGACATTTCGTACTCAAAAGTTTCGCGAACATCAATCAGTTGGAAATCTTCCTTATTATCTATTTTATTTTTAAGTTCGGCTACTGTTAATTCTTTCATTTTGTAAACATTGATTCTTCAAAGATATTAATTTGGTTACAAAAAATTAGACCTGCTCCAGTGTTCTTGACACACAGGTGAAAAATTAAGCGATGTATAATTATATTTGCGGGCACTGTGTAACATGTTTAATTCCGGATCGTTTTAATAAGAATTTAACTGGAATTTAATGCGTTGATTATTAAGTGATCATAGAAAATATTTAATGAAGAAGATAACTGACTTTTTTTGGTTTTGCTCAGGTGCCCATGTAGGCACATTGTCTAAATATCCTACAGAACACAACAAGTATGTTGGTATAGGGGCAACCATATTTTTTACCGCCTTGTTTGCCGCATTATCCGGAGGATATGCCATGTACTTTGTCTTTTCAGGTAGCCCCGCCGCAGTTCTGTTTGCTATATTTTTTGGCATCATTTGGGGTCTGGCCATTTTTAATATGGACCGTTATATTGTTTCGAGCATCAGCAAAAGCGGCAGCACTAACCAACAGATATTGCAGGCCACCCCGCGGATTTTGTTAGCAATTATGATCGGACTGGTTATTTCGCGACCACTGGAGTTAAAGATATTTGACAAAGAGATCCGGCAAAAATTAAAAACCAGTTACCTGAACGGACAGCGTTCAAAAATTGACACATTAAACAAAACTTTCGACCTGAAATACACAGGTGAGCTAGGCAAAACCGCTGAATTGAAAAGGGAAAGAGACTCCCTTGATGCTGACATAAAAAAAAGTCGATATATTCTTAATCAGGAAGTTTTTGGTGATAAAACTAACCAGACTTCGGGCATTACTGGTTTTGGAACTTACGCCAAGCAAAAAGAATCGTTGGTTTTACAGAAAGAGCAACGGTTAGCAACGGTACGAACTGAAATTGCTTCGATGGAAGGTTTTATCATCCGGCGAAAAGATCTGGATGGCATTTCAGAACAGCGAATGTTTAGTGGCAGGCAATTAGATAGCCTGGCGAATGTGGCCGGTTTCGCCGACCGGAACTGGGCGCTAGGCCAGCTTACTTTTAAAGAAGACGGTACCCGTGACCTGGATAATTACCTCGCCATATCTTTCATCGGATTTCTGTTTATCCTCTTTGAATGTTTGCCCGTATTTGTGAAGCTGATGAGTAATAAAGGCCCGTATGATTTTGCGTTGCAGGATACCGAAGAATCGGCTATACACGGATCTTTTAAAGGGAAAGATTATAACATA
>JACMND010000140.1 GCA_014378705.1 Pedobacter sp.
AAAATTGTTTGAATGTCTTTGCGGATGCTGTCCGGCACCTGGTTCAACCATTTACCAAGGTATTCGTAGGAGTTAAGAAAACCCTGACCTGATAATGTGGCAACCCTGCCTGTACCGTTATCCTGGTTAAATACCGCCTGAATATTTTTAACTATTTTCGGATTATCTTCCACAAAAGCCCGTGAGCCGTTTAGACCCTGCTCTTCACTCCCCCAATGCCCTACCAAAATAGTACGCTTTGGGTTTGGATATATTTTTTTTAAAATACGCATGGCTTCCATCATGGTAATTGTTCCGGTTCCGTTATCTGTAGCACCGCTGGCACCATCCCAGGAATCAAAATGCGCTGATAGGATTACATATTCTTCCGGCTTTTCTGTTCCGCGAATTTCAGCAAGGGTATTGAAAGTGGGCACAACGCCCAGTTCTTTTGAATCTGCGGTTACATTAATTTCCGGCCGTTTTCCTGATTCCGTTAAACGATAAAGCAATCCGTAATCTTCCAAAGAAATATCTATTGTGGGGATTTTTTTGGTATAAGCGCCAAATATTTTATTCACCCCAAAACCTGCCGACCAATATGAGCTTACAATCCCAGCAGCACCAGCATCCTCAAGGGCTAATGCCAGCGTTTTAGTATTATACCCGGTATTGCTTATTCGTTGACGCCATGCCGCTGATTGCGCAGTTCTTTCGGCTTTCATTTTCTCAAATGATGCTTTGGTGCCAAATTCTTCCCAGTTGTCGTCATCACGGCCAGTGGGCTGAAGCATTGAGATCATCACAAACTTACCCTTTACCTTGGGCAACCATTTTTGAAAGGCTAAAGAGTCAATAGCATCAGCAATAATAATTAGTTCGGCTTTTACTCCTTTCGCAGAAGTGGCAGGGCTCCACGCTAGCTGGGTTCCTTCTAAAGATTTTATTCGTGGCGAAACCATGGTGATCTGCGAAGCACCTCGCTGCCAGCCTCTCCATTCACCCCATTTATCGTTTTTAGCCGAAATTCCCCAGCTTTTATATTTTTCTACTGCCCAGTCATGGGCTTGTTTCATTTGCGGCGTTCCTACCAGTCGCGGACCGATCTGATCCATAAGTTCATGCGCCAGAATTTCTAGCTTTGAGTTCTCTGTCGCTTCCTTAACTATCTTATCCACGACAGTTTTGGTATTCTGCCCAAAAGCAAAGCTTCCTGAAAGCATAAAAACAACAAAAAACTTTTTAAAAGCAGTGGTTGGTTTAACTATTCTGAAGTAACTATTGATTTCCATTTCGCTAATATATTTAATTGAAAATAGATTGAAAAGAAGTAACCTATTTAATACGTTAAGGCACAATCATCAGGTAAATTCTTCAAACAATAATTACATTTTTCGTTTTAATAATATGTTTAACAAATATTAGTTTTGTTAACTTTTAAAAAAATCATGGAAGAAATGCCCATAACTGTAAAAAGATCGCTTGAATTACTTGGTTTATTTTTAGTTGGTGCACTTATTATACTGGGTCACGACATTATTATGCCCCTGCTAACGGCATTTTTTGTGAGTATTGTTCTGTTACCTGTTTACCGTTTTTTTAAAAGAAAAAAATTCCCGGAAACTTTAGCGATCATGCTGCCGATATTGGCCCTAATCATTTTTTTGGCCGGAATTGTCTGGTTCTTTTCTTCTCAGATCAGCTCTTTAGCCTCAGATTTTCCGCAGATTAAAGAAAATGTGAATAAGCATTTAACTTCATTAAGTTCATGGGTTAATGATGTTTTCAATTATTCAACAACCCAGCAACTAAAATTTATTAACAAGCAAAGCGACGGGCTCCTTAATTCAGTTGGCAATATACTTGGAGGAGCGGCCGGTTCATTAACCTATATTTTCCTGTTCTTTGGCTTGTTACCTATTTACATTTACCTGTTCTTATTTTATAAAAATCTTCTCCTTCGTTTTGTGTTCATGTGGTTTGATGCCCCGGATCATAAAAAAGTTGAGGAAGGCATGAAACAAACTGAAGTCATTATCAAAAGCTATCTCCTGGGGCTATTAATTCAGATAACCTATGTGACTATACTGTTAGGGGGTATTCTGCTGTTGTTCGGAATTAAGCACGCTATTTTAATAGGAGTCATCTTTGCCTTTTTAAATTTAATTCCATACGTTGGGGCGCTTATCGGTAACTTAATCGGCGTATTATTAACGTTAACTTCTTCACAGGAAATAAGTCCCATTTTTACAGTTCTGCTCTGTATAGCTTTCGTGCAATTTTTAGACAACAATATTTTAATGCCACGCATTGTCGGTTCTAAGGTTAAAATAAATGCTTTAAGTGCGATAATGGGGGTTTTTATAGCCGGTGCCCTTGCGGGAATAACGGGTATGTTCCTTGCTTTGCCTGTTATAGCCGTTCTCAAAATTATTTTCGATCGTACAGATTCATTTAAACAATGGGGAGTATTGTTAGGTGATGACATGCCGGCCAAAAGCCCGATGAGTTTTCCGAGGTTTAGAGCTAAACGAGAACTGAATGAAGCAGAAGTAAAGAACCCAAATTAAATGGAGGTCGGAGTAGATAGTTTTGCTGCTGCCATGATTGGCGATGCGGAAGATAAGGCCATAAATAGTATGAATGCTTTGTCTGAACTTCTTGAACGTATTGAACATGCGGATAAAGTTGGTTTAAATGTATTTGGTATTGGTGAACATCACCGCAGCGAATTTCTTGATTCAGCCCCTTCTATGATCCTGGCCGCTGCCGCGAGCCGGACTAAAAATATTCGTTTAACCAGTGCGGTTACTGTTCTTAGTGCCGCAGATCCGGTGAGGGTTTTTCAAAATTTCGCGACCTTGGATTTGATATCTAAAGGAAGAGCAGAAATTGTTGCCGGACGGGGTTCATTTACAGAAGCCTATCCGCTTTTTGGTTTGAACCTACAGGATTACGATCAGTTATTTGCTGAAAAACTTGAGCTTTTACTCAAAATCCGGGATCAGGAATATGTATCCTGGTCTGGTAAATTTCGTCCTGCTTTACATAACCAGGCAGTATATCCAAGGCCGCTTCAAAATCCCTTACCAATCTGGTTAGGAGTTGGTGGAACACCTGCTTCTTTTGTTAGAGCTGGAACTCTTGGCCTTCCTTTAATGGTAGCGATTATTGGAGGCGAAACTCACCGGTTCCGCCCCTTAGTTGATCTTTATCGCGATGCTGGTAAAAAAGCGGGGCATCTACCTGAAAAATTAAAGGTTGGGTTACATTCACTCGGCTACATCGCATCAACCAAAGAGAAAGCAATTAATGATTTCTATCCCGGTTATGCCCAAACTTTTACAAGGATAGGCAAAGAACGGGGCTGGCCACCTGTAACACGCCCCCATTTCGATTTACAAACAGGACCTTTGGGTGCCTTAATTGTAGGCGGACCAGAAGAAGTTGCCGAAAAAATAAGACGTCACAGTATCGCTCTCGGAGGTATCTCCCGGATCACTTTTCAAATGGACAACGCCAGGCTATCTCACGGGCAACTGATGCAATCCATTGAATTGTTAGGTACCAAGGTTATTCCATTGTTGAAATAAATCCGGCAATTAATTAATCCCACATAAAAATCAGTACCGGTTTTTTAAGTTGCATATCAATATCCATAGTAACCATTTGATCTTGATAAGCATATTTTTGCGATTTTCCGTTCACCAATATTGTAATTGGACTTTTGCTGCTGTAAGCTTTAAAATTACCCCCTTCGTAAAGGATAACTTCTGCTTTTTTCCCGATCCATTTATCTGAAATTATAGTGGCCGGGGCATTGTATTTATCGATTATCCCAAAAGGAGCAAAACCATTTTTAATTGGTATTACATATGCTAACTGATACCCCATTCTCGGTAAACTCACATTAAAACTTTCGTCATATTTTGCCAGCCTCAGCTTACCTGAAAAGTATTCGTAAAGGGCAAACTCGTTTCCTTTTAACCCGTTAACATCTGCTGCTTTAAAACTGCCTGTAACTTCATCCGCATCCGCCGCATTATACAAAGCTAATAATCCCTTATTCCCTACTTTAGAATAAGCTTTAAACAAGCGTGGCTCTTGCACCTGAAATAAACAATCTTCCGTAGGCAGTAAAGAAGTTTCAGACCTGATAGATTTTCCATCAGAAAAGGCAATGCGGTTTAGGATATTAAAGTTTTGCTCCCCCGGTTTATCAGTTAAATAAATAGGACCATTATTGATGGTCCTGGTTATGGCATGTAATACCGCATTGGGGTTGTGAGATTGAAAAATATCAAAATCGGTGAAAACCATCTGAGAAAAATAAATACAATTATAAATTCCCTGCAAAATATGAGCAGCCGCATTTCCGGCCTGCAGATTATAATTTTCGTCTCTTTTATATGGGAAATAATCTTCTACTGTTCTGGCCACAGCTGAAGACCCAAAATTAAAGTACGCATCAGCAGTCATATCCATGCAATTAATAACCGCACCACTGAACTGCCCATTAGCCGATTTATAAAGTGCTTTATGCATTTTTTCCGATAAACTGAAGATAGGATAATTGTTTTGAGCCATTCTTTCGGCAACCAACTGGTTATCCACTTTGATAAAATCAAAGCCTTCGTTTTTTAAATATTTATGCCATTTATTGTAAAAATCAAACTGATTACTTCCTTCGGGTTTCAAGAAGTAATACGTTTTAATTTGAGAACCGGGATCGTCTGAATTTTCTCTTTGTTTCCAGGAAAACATTCGGTTTTTATGCTCTATTCCCAAAGGAGAATCTGGGTCTATCCCGTTCCAATATCCATTAAACGCATGCCAAATACCAGTGTATTTAATGCAATATTCATTTTTAAGCTTACTGACAAGCGGTTTAAATCCATTTGGAAATTTTTCAGGATCAGGAAGCAGAGATTGAAGTTGGGAGTTTTTATGCTGAAACCAGCCATCATCAATTAAAACCCAGCCCAGAACAAATTTTTTATCCGTAAATGATTTAACGCCCTCAACAACATGATCCTCACTAAGGTTTTTCCCGTTTTCGGATGAATTCCAGGTACACCAACCAATATATTTAAAAGGCTCAGGAAGTTTTTTATTTGCAAATTGGTTTTCGGCTTTCCCCATACTTACAAGGGAGGTTTTGTAGATTCTGGAAAACAACTCAAAAGGATCTTTACCAAAGGCAATGGCCATCGCCGGCACTTCGTTGACCCCTTTGTTGTCAGCATAGCTCACCGCCTTGCTTCCCCATTTATTTCCCTCGGCACCTAAAGTTGTGCGAAAACCGTTTCCGCTCAAAGGAACTGCGGCACCATACAAACCATCCTTGTATTGCCAATAAAAAAACTGTACATCCCAATCGGCCATGTCCGTAGCTTTAAGAATAGTAACCGGTTTAGTCCAACTGTTCCAGGGTTTGTAACGCCATAAAGTAAGCCCTTGCTTTAGGTCAGGAATTTCATTAAAAAAAACACCCGCAAATTCCTTAGGTTCCATCCGGCCCGGCATAAGCAAGTTCATTAAAATAACATCATTCTTTATTTTGCTTTGAATGGTGCCCTTCTGTTGTTTACCGGTTAATGGCGTAGCACTGCTTAATCTAATTACTTTCCCAAAATTAATATCGCTTCCGGTTTTTCTCACGGTAATGGAAACCTGTGCTTTTACACAAAATACCAACAAGAAAAGAGTTATACTTATTGTCAGTTTTTTCATGTCAGCGGCTTATGTAATTGTTTCTGCAAACTAATAATTTTAAATTAATTATGGCTTTGCTGTTTGGAATGTGGTTTTTTAGGCAATCACGATTGTTGCCGTGTAAGACAAAGTAGGTTTGGGCTAGTTTACCTTTTTGCATTGAGAAGAGCGCCTGCCCAAATGCCGGGTTTTGTTAACAGGCACCTTTAAGTATTTAATCTGAAAGTTTAAAACCATAAAACCAGAATTATTTAATACCTAACTTTTAAAACTTGTTTCTAATTTGATGTAAAAAGAAAAATATAAAGCAATTATTACTGTTGCGCTCGCTGTAATTATAAATGTTACGTTTGAACCAAATTGATACCAAATTAGTCCTGCCAATGAACTTGCAAGCATGGTGCAAATACTTTGAAAACCTGCAAAAGTACCAATCGCGGTAGCCGTATCTTTTTTGTTAGTGATGTTGCTGATCCACGCTTTTGAAATTCCTTCTGTTGCGGCTGCATAAATTCCATAAAGAAAAAATAGTCCGATAATGATATAAAGGTTGCTACTAAAACCCATTCCAAAATATACGATTGTAAAAAATGAAATCCCTAATACATACATTTTTCTGAAACCTATTTTATCTGCAATTATGCCTATTGGGAAAGCAAACAGGGCAAAAACCAAATTATAAAATATGTAAACACCAATTAACATGGTGTCACTCAATCCTGCTTGTTTTGCTTTAAGCAGTAAAAAAACATCCGAACTATTAAATAAAGTAAATGCCAAAAGTCCGAATACAACTTTACGATACATGACAGGGCTATCTTTCCAATAATTTATGAATGAAAAAACAGGTTCTGGTTTTTTAGATTTACTACTGGCTTTCTTTTTTTCTTTTAAAAAGAACGCAGCAAAAATTGAAAGGCATCCTGGAATAAAAGCGATATAGAAAAGAGTTTTATAATTTTGAGGATGGTAATGGAGGTAAAGCAACGCAAATGCTGGTCCTAATACTGCACCAAAGGTATCCATTGAACGATGAAAACCAAAGATTTTGCCTTTCGTTTGAGAGGTTGCTTCGTCTGAAAGCATTGCATCTCTTGCACCGGTTCTTATTCCCTTTCCGAAACGGTCAACCGTCCTTGCAAAGAAAATCCATAACGGGTAAATGAAAAGTGCCATCATTGGTTTTGACAGAGCACTAAACGCATAACCTATCTGAACAAAGGGAACTCGTTTGCCTGTGTGGTCAGACAGTTTGCCAAAATAACCTTTGCTAAATCCTGCAGTGGCTTCTGCAACGCCTTCTAATATTCCGATTAAGACAATTGAAAACCCAATGCTTTTTAAATAAATGGGCATAATGGGGTACAGCATTTCGCTTGCTGTATCTGTAAACATACTTATCAACGATAACGTCCAAACTGTTGGTGTGATGTATTTCATTTGTTCGAAAAAGAAGTATTTAAAGATTAATTAGAAGGAAACACATTTTTTTCAAAAGCGCAAACGTCTTTTTTTATTTAAAAAACTTTTTAATAAAACCAAGGGGTTCTTTTTTCATTTCAATGTTTGTTTATACATTCGTATTTTTTCTTAAATATATTTCATTATGGAGTGGCTATCTGATCCGGAAATCTGGATATCATTAATAACGTTAACTGTATTGGAGATTGTTTTGGGAATAGATAATATCATATTTATCTCCATTATGGCATCTAAACTGCCGAAAGATCAACAAAAAAAAGCCCGGCAGGTTGGTCTGGCTTTGGCAATGATCACCAGGATATTATTGCTTTTATCCCTCACCTGGATCATGACACTTACAAAACCTCTCTTCAGTGTTGGCGAACTTATTGGCTTAACCGACCAGGAATGGATAGAGAAACTTTCCATCTCCGGACGGGACCTGATATTAATAATAGGTGGTTTGTTTTTAATTTATAAAAGCACTTCAGAGATCCATGACAAACTTGAAGGTGAAGACCACACGGTTGAAAATAAGGTTGTGGCTACATTTTCTGGTGTGATCATTCAGATATTACTGTTAGATGTAGTATTTTCTTTAGATTCTGTAATTACGGCGGTTGGTATGGCTGATCATATTGGCGTAATGATCGCAGCCGTTGTTATAGCAGTTGGCGTAATGATGCTTTCTGCCGGTGGCATCAGCGATTTTGTAAACCAACATCCCACTGTTAAAATGCTCGCTCTTTCCTTTTTATTGCTAATTGGAGTTTCCCTTCTAGCCGAGGGTTTTGAGCAGCACATCCCGAAAGGATATATTTATTTTTCTATGGCGTTTTCTGTGTTAGTTGAAATGTTGAATATAAAAATGAAAAAAAAGGCTAAACCTATTGAGCTACATCGTAATTAAAAAGCCTTGATCAAACTCTATTAGATGGTTTTAAAACTTATAATACCGTTTTAATAAATCTTTAGTAGAACTTTTACATTTATTATTTTTTAGTAAGCCTGGCCAGATACTCTAACAAATCGGCCTGTTCCTGATTAGACATCGTCTGGTCTAAACCTTCCGGCATCATGGATTCTTTAAGCTCTGATATTGTTTTTACATCCGCAGTTTTTATTCTTTGTTTTGCGCCACCAGGATACTGAAGATCAATATCTGTTTCTGTTTTACTGGTCATGATTCCACTCAAGGTAGATCCGTCTTTCATATCTAATTGCCAGCCCTCAAATCCAAAGCTGATTCCACCAGAAGGATGAACAATTGCTTCTAAAAGACTTTCTTTAGGTAATTTCGATCCGATTTCACTTAGCTTCGGACCGAAATCAAAACCTTGTTTGTTAACCATGTGGCAAACATTACAACTTCTGTTAAAAATTGCTTTCCCATTGGTTGCATCAGGCTTAAACGCTAGCAGCTCCTGTATGGCGGCCGATTGCTTTTGTACCGCTGAAATGGCATTTGGAAGATAGGTAGCCGCTTCATCCCTAATTGTTTTTCGCCACGCCCAGCTAACGCCTTTAACCATTGGTTGTATTAATTCTGCAGGAACCTTATCTTCTTTCAAAAGAGCAATAACAACATCCTCCCCGCTGTAGCTCCTACCAATCATTTCAGCCGAAAGTTTACGAAGGCTAAGTGTATATGATGATGAGAAGGTAGTGTTTTTAAGAATATCTATAGACTCTTTATTTCCTATTCTGGCAAGCGATCGTAATAGATTCTCTTGTCTCTCAATATCTTTCCCTTTAATTATGCTGTTTATCAATGAACTTCCTTCAAGCTTTAGCAAAAGTTCCGCAGCATCCTTTCCAACATTTTCATCCGGTTTGTTAATGGCCAGTTCTAAAAGATTAGCACTTTCTGTTTTTAAATCATACCTGGAAACCAACTCAATATAGTCAGCACTTCCCCGAAGAGACATTAATACATTGGCAAGTACGGTTTGTGCATCTTCTGACTTTTTTACAACATCTGCATCCATGTGCCTTAAAACAAGTTTATTGAATTCCAAATCTGATTGGGTACCCTTCTCAAGCATTTCTAACAGAAAGGTGGATTTGGTTAATCCGGGATTGAAATCGAAAGCCCTAAAATAGCGTAACCTTGATTTCAAATCTTGCGATTTATTAGAAGCCAGTTTGGCAAGATATGGAACAGCTTGCTCTGAGCGTGCCCGCCAAACAATATCCTTTTGTGCTGGAGTTTCAAAGGTGTTGTTAACTTTTTTCGCGTAAGCGGCAAAAAATGGATTCCATTGTTTATCAGCGGCAATTCCCAATGCTTCTAAATACCATCTGTCTTTACCATCATATTGTAAAGCAAGCGCAGCCCATAATTCCGGGGCTTGTACAGAAGCGTTATGTCTTAAAGCAAGCGCACACTCGCGGCGCACCTGTGCATTGGAATCGTTAACCAATTGGCTAACAAGTTCAATCACATTCAATTTTAACTGGCGGGCTGCTCTAAGGGCTGTAATCCGCAAATCCGGATTGGGATTTTTGGCAGCTTGTTGCAGATAACTAACTGCGTTACCACCCGGCATTTTTACCAAAGCCCAAAAAGCACGGGCTTGCATTCGTGGGTTAGATGAAGATTTCCATACTTTTTCAAGGTGAGGTATCGCCTTGCTTCCCAAACTTTGTAAAGCGTTCCATGCATGGTGCCTTACGGCGAGATTTGGGTTTTGCAAAGCCTTTACAGCCTCAGCGGGTTTGGTATAATCATACGTTGGGATTTTGTATTTCGTTCCCGGCGGGGCTACACGATAGATCCGGCCTCGCTGTAAATCACCAACCTGATGCCCTCCAACTCCCGGATCATACCAATCTGCAACAATCAATGAGCCGTCTGGAGCAACACCAACATCTGCCGGCCGGAACCACTGATCCTTTTCACCCTTTAAAATATTTATTATTTCAGCAGTATACCCGGCACCGCTATTTTGTACAGGATAAGAACGAACAACATTGGGCCCTGCGTCGGTATGGATCATTTGATTGTGAAATTGTTTTGGCAATAAACCGCCTTCATAAATCACCATTCCCGTGGGTGAACCTGCTCCCGTTTGCAAAAGGTTTGGTACTACGCCCGGATCATTTAAATGCCAATGACGAAGGGGGATAGAATCTTCGATATTTGTACGGTTCGCCTGCCAGCCGGCACCGGTAATTTCATCCGTATATCCATAGTTCCCGTAATCCATTACGTAGTTAATTCTTACACCTTTGTTTCCATCGTCATCATTATCACTTTGCCACATGGTGCCGTAACTATCCACAGCCACTTCATAATTATTTCTGAAATTCTGACCCAGACATTCTACGTTAGTTCCATCAGGATCTGAGCGGAAAACCATACCCTGAGTGTATTTTCCAGGACCGATCGGATCTCCATCCTGGTCTAACACAACCTGGTTGTTTTTATCCTTAAGCGTTTTTCCGGCATTGCCAAAATTAAAATATAGCTTTCCGTCCGGACCGAAAATAAAAGCATGCATTCCATGATCGTGTTGTTCGCCGTCAATTCCCTGGAAAACGATTTCTTTGCGATCAGCCTTATCATCGCCATTGTCATCATAAAAGGCCCAAACGTAAGGGCTTTGGGATATTAAAACTCTTTTACCTAAAACCGCAATACCCAATGGTGCGTTTAGTTCCGGTCCCTGGTAAAACACTTTACTTGAATCAGCTTTTCCATCTCCATTAGTATCTTCCAATATGATAATCCGATCGCCTTTAGGATTGGTAGGGTTCCCCGTAATATCCGGACGATAATTGTATGCTTCAGTTAGCCAAACCCGGCCTCTCTCATCTACATCAATATTGGTGGGATTCTTCAGCATCGGTTCGGCAGCAAAAGTTTCTACCTGTAAACCTTCGTAAACCGTTAGACTATTTAGTCCGTTTAGAGCAGACCTTTTTGAAGTATCTGTAAGATTGGCTTTTACTGTTTCGCTGCCGCGGATGTTTCTGTTGACTGTACAACCGGCAACAATAACCAGTACTAAAATGGAGACATGATATTGTAAAAATATCAATTTGATACTTCTAAAATTATAGGTCATAACAGTTTAATTAAGATAATACTAAAGGTGAAAATACAATATGAATTTTGTATTCAAAAATTTAATATCGCGTCCATCCATTTAACCCTGGCAATTATTGCTCTAAGTTTAGGTTCTGGAAAAGGAGAAAGAAGTGTATGGCTGGATGTTAAATATGCCGCTCAACAAAGTCGACAAGTGAATGAATTACCTTTATGTGAATTTCCTGGACTCTGTCGGCAAATTCTGACTTGGGTGCCCGAATTTCTACATCACACAAGGAAGCCATTTTGCCCCCATCTTTTCCGGTAAGCCCGATAATTTTTAAACCTTTTTCCTTTGCGGATTCAATAGCTCTTAGAACATTTAGAGAATTTCCGCTGGTGCTTATCGCAAACAAAACGTCTCCCTGCCGGCCCAAAGCTTCTACCATTCTTGAAAAAACAAATTCAAAACCATAATCATTTGCAACACAGGTTAAATGGGAAGGATCGGAAATGGATATAGCAGCCAACGCTTTTCGATCATTTCGGTAACGTCCGGAGAGTTCTTCCGCAAAATGCATCGCATCACACATAGAACCTCCATTGCCGCATGACAGAATTTTGTAATTATTTTTTAGAGCCTCTACAAGCAATACACCGGCCTTCTCAATGTTTGAAAAGTTGTTTTCATCAGCAAGAAAAGAAGTTAATATGGATTCCGCTTCTTTAAAATGAGATTTAATGCTCTCCATATTAACTAATTTATATTGATAGAATCCGCATCAGCTTTAATAATTCCTGATCAGTTTCAGAGATATGCTTAATCGCATTCTTGAAAGGGGTAAAATGAATTTTTCCGTTAACAACTCCCGCCATAGCACCTTTCTTCCCATCGCGTAAAGCTTCAACCGCAGCAATTCCCAAACGGCTGGCAAGTACCCTGTCCATACATGAAGGTGGGCCGCCACGCTGGATGTGCCCTAAGATGGATACCCGGGTATCAATCCCAGGGTATTTGTCTTTAACTGCGGCAGCTATTTCAAAAGCCCCGCCTGCATCATCACCTTCTGCTACAATAATTATTTTAGAAGCTTTAACGCGGCGGCCTTCACCCAGGAGGTTTAAAAGTGACTGAACATCTGTTTTTGTTTCGGGAATTAAGATTGATTCGGCACCGGCGCCAATTCCGCTTCTTAACGCAATCAGTCCAGAATCACGTCCCATAACTTCAACAATAAATAAACGGTCATGTGACTCTGCCGTATCCCGAATCTTATCAACAGCTTCCACTACGGTATTTATGGCTGTGTCGTAGCCTATAGTAAAATCTGTACCCGCAAGATCATTATCAATAGTTCCTGGCAAGCCAATTACAGGAATATTAAATTCCTTTATAAAAATGTCCGCCCCGGTAAATGTTCCGTCACCTCCGATAGCAACTAAACTATCAACGTTATGCTTTTTTAATTGTTCAAACGCCTTTTGCCGGCCTTCTTTAGTTCTGAATTCTTCACTGCGGGCCGTTTTCAAAATAGTTCCACCTCTCTGAATTATATTGGCAACAGAACCTGCGTTCATGGAAATTATTTCTCCGCTGATCATGCCATCATACCCCCTTATGATGCCGCTTACCTCTATGTCATAATATAGCGCCGATCTTACAACCGCACGAATTGCTGCATTCATTCCAGGGGAATCGCCGCCTGATGTGAAAACACCGATGTTTTTTACTTTATTCATAATTATTTTTTACCGAATGCCGCTCTGCCGGCATTTAAAAATTTAATGTAATTATTTATATCCAGGTTAAATGATTGCGGAGGTACTAGTGTGGTTCCATCGCCATCTGTTATTACATAGTACGGTTGCGAATTGGTTTTGAATTTGCCGGTTTGAAAATCACTCCACTTATTACCAACGGTTTTGATTCTCTTACCGCTGAAGGTCGAATTATAGACATCCGCCTGTGCTAATTCAGTTTTATCATCTACATATAGAGAAACCAAAACAAAATCTTCTTTAAGTATACGAAGTACTTCTTTATCAGACCAAACACTTGCTTCCATTTTGCGGCAGTTAGTGCAACTCCATCCTGTAAAATCAATTAAGAGCGGCTTATTAACAATTTTTGAGTAAGCCAGAGCTTGTTCATAATCGTAGAATGCATCCAAGTCGTAAGGAGCATCAAACAGAGAAGCATATTTTTTGATTCCGTTAAATTTAATTGCTGATGAAGAAGTCTGCGCACTTTCAATCTTATTAAGATCAAAATCCTGCGTTGTCTGAGGGGGAAGCCAGGCGCTGATCGCTTTTAAGGGCGCACCCCACAAACCCGGTATCATATATATTGTAAAACCAAGTATCAGCATAGAAAAAAATAATCTGGGCAAAGAAAGGAAACCAATCTCTGAATCATGTGAAAGCCGGATCTTGCCTAAAAGATAAAAACCCCATATCCCAAAAATAATGATCCATAATGCAAGAAATATATCCCGATCAAAAATACCCCAATGATAGGCAAGATCAACGTTTGACAAAAATTTAAAGGCAAGTGCCAATTCTAAAAACCCCAAAGACACTTTTACAGTGTTTAACCAGCCCCCCGATCTGGGCATTTCTTTTAACCAGGATGGGAAAATCGCAAAAAGCGTAAATGGAATAGCCAGTGCAGAAGAAAATCCAAACATTCCAACAGCGGGGCCAAGGTAAGAACCTTTTGAAACCGCATCGACAAGCAAGGTCCCAATTATTGGACCTGTACATGAAAAAGAGACTAATGAGAGCGTAAAGGCCATAAAAAACAAGCCGATAAATCCACCCCGGTTAGATTTCTCGTCCATCGTATTTACCAGCGAGGTTGGTAATGTTATTTCGAACGCCCCTAAAAAAGAAATAGCGAAAACAATCAGCATCACAAAAAATAACAGATTGAACGTTGCGCTGCTTGCTGCTTCATTGAGTGCCGAGGGGCCAAAAATTACGGTGACTAAAAGACCAAGAGCCACGTAAATAATAATAATTGAAAGACCATAAATAATGGCACTTTCAATTCCTTTGGCCCTGGAACCGGTCTTTTTAGTAAAAAAAGAAACGGTTAAAGGTATCATCGGGTAAATGCAGGGCATAAAAAAAGCAGCCAGACCGCCAATAAAGCCCAATATAAAAATCGACATTAGCGAATTTGTACCCGTAACAGGAGCCTCAATTTCCTTGTTCATTTTTAATGAATCAGCCGGCATCAGTTTTTTACGTGTTGGAGCTGGTGAAGGGAGAAATGCAGCACTATCGCTGTTTACCGGTTGGGATGAGGTAGTAGCAGAGGTAAAAGATGAGGCGGATAAATTAACCGGAATGTTAAATTCAACTTCTGAAGCCGGAAGACATCGTTCATCATTACAAACCATAAATTCCAGTTTCCCGGTTATGTTGGTTTGAGGTTTTGTAAGCTTTACCCTTTGTGCAAATGTTACTTCGTTTTTATGCCAGGCGATTTGCATATCAAAAGTTTCATCAAAAGCTGATTCTGCTTTCGGCGATTCAGTTACTTTACCTACAAGTTTATAATCAACGGAAGGGTTAAAATTGAAGCTTGTTGGTATAGGACCACCTTCTCCAATAAATTGAGAATAAACATGCCAGCCGGGTTCAATTTTAGCGGTGATAATCAGATCCGCTTCTTTATCATTTACTTTCTTTGACCCGAAACTCCATTTAACCGGATCAAAAATTTGAGCCTGCGCACTGCTTATTATTAAAAATAAAAGCAAGCTTAATAATTTGTTCATTTATACTTTGGATGTTAATATCAAGTTATATGCAATTTTATTTATGATTGTGTTACTTTACAAAATTGAATTTCTTTTATCCCAAAAGTTCGTAACTCCTGTTCAGTTTCTACTCTTAAAAATCCTTCTGATGTAACCCCACAAATTTTGCCTTTTTTAACTGAGCCGTCAATTATAAAATCTGCCCATTTGTGAAACAGGTATAGTTTGCCGAGATATGCAGCAAAGAGTTCTTTGCCCTTTCCTGCTTTTAATTGTAAATATCGGGCTTCTATTGAACTGCAAATTTCGTTCTTTAACCTATTTAAATCATAATCAGTATGCAACATTTTTTTAAACGAAGTTACATTTGTGAGTTCTTCAGGAAAAATTGTTTGATTAATATTCAGACCAATTCCGATAATGGCATGTTTTAAAAGGTTCCCCTGAATGAGGTTTTCAATTAAAATCCCTCCTATTTTATACTGCCCGATGTAACAATCATTTGGCCATTTAATTAAAGCCAAATCACCGAAATAGTTTGTTAAAACGTCGTTTAATCCTAAACTTACCACTATGTTTAAATCAAATTGATTTTTAACCCCTAAAAATTTGGGATTAAGTAAAATACTTAATGTAATGTTTTTGCCTTCTTCACTTTGCCAACTATTTTGTGCCTGTCCGCGGCCATTTGTTTGCTTTCCTGCCATTATAACAGTACCTTCTGGTAATGGCTTAGAATTTGACAATAGTTGTTTTAAATAAATATTTGTTGAATCTACTTCATTTAATGTGACAGTATTATGGCCAACAAATAATCCTAAAAAAATGTTATTTTGCAAGGTTTAGAAGCATATATTATTCGTTCAAAACTAAAATTTTTTAATGGTAATAAACAAAAGTTCACTGGAATCTACATCCATTTCTGAAATCGCTGTTACAGGCATCCAGGAAAAAAAGGGAAATGAAATTGTAAGATTAGATTTAAGAAACCTTCACAGTTCGGTCGCAGATTACTTTATCGTGTGCCACGCTGATTCTACTACACAAGTAAAAGCCATTGCATTAGGCGTTGAAGAAGAAATTTTTAAGGCTTTAAAATTAGAACCCCGCCGTAAAGAAGGACTGCAATATGGCGAATGGATAATTTTGGATTACATCGATGTTGTAGTTCACATTTTTAAAACCGACAAACGTGAATACTACGGAATTGAAGACCTGTGGGGCGACGCTGAAATGCAGTTTTATAAAAGCGCATAAAATTATGCGTTTTTCGTTAATGCGAATACCTCTTATTGAAAAACAAAAATGAAAGAAAATAACTCGAATAATAAAAAATCTATAAAAAAGATACCCGGAAAGAAGTTAATGCCCAATACACCTAAATTTAATATTATGTGGTTGTATGCCGCAATTATTATAGGGCTTTTTGTAGTACAATACATTTTTAGCGGAAACAACGCTAAAAGTGTAAATTATCAAAAGTTTGAGAACGAAATGCTCAAACCGGGAGATGTCGAAAAATTAGTTGCTTACAAAAGCAATGAGTTGATAAAAGTAGAGGTATATATCAAAAAAGATCGAATTAATCAATCTAAATATGATAATACACGTACTAAAAGCAATTTTAATGTTTCTGCGAACAGCCCGCAATTTGAATTTACAGAAGGTTCTTTTGAAGGACTAGAAGCAAAATTAAAAGAAGCCATCCCGATAGCAGATCAGCGCCCGCCTCTCAATATTGAAAGCAGGGAAAGTCCGTATGCTGGCTGGTTCATGTCTTTTATTCTCCCAATTCTTTTATTAATTGGTTTTTGGGTATTCATTATGCGCAGGATGGGCGGTGGAGCAGGTGGTGGAGCAGGTGGGCAGATATTCAATATTGGGAAATCAAAAGCTACTTTATTTGATAAAGAAACTCAGGTCTCAATAACTTTTAACGATGTTGCCGGCTTAGAAGAAGCGAAACAGGAAGTTATGGAGATTGTAGATTTTCTAAAAAATCCAAAAAAGTATACAAACCTGGGAGGTAAAATACCCAAAGGCGCTTTGCTTGTTGGCGCCCCTGGTACCGGAAAAACGTTGATGGCTAAAGCCGTCGCGGGCGAAGCCCAGGTTCCATTCTTCTCGTTATCAGGCTCTGATTTTGTTGAGATGTTTGTAGGGGTTGGTGCTTCCCGTGTTCGCGATTTGTTTAAGCAAGCCAAAGAAAAAGCGCCCTGCATAATTTTTATTGATGAAATTGATGCTATAGGCAGGGCACGGGGCAAAAATAACATTGTAGGCGGTAATGACGAGAGGGAGAACACCCTTAATCAGCTTTTGGTCGAAATGGATGGTTTTGGTACCGATTCAGGAATTATCATCCTTGCAGCAACTAACCGCCCCGATGTGCTGGATACAGCTCTCTTACGCCCTGGCCGTTTTGACAGGCAAATTTCAATTGACAAACCGGATCTTGTCGGCCGCGAACAAATCTTTAAAGTACATCTTAAGCCACTAAAATTAGCAGGTGAAGTTGACGCTAAAAAATTATCGGCTCAAACTCCTGGTTTTGCCGGTGCTGAAATAGCAAACGTTTGTAATGAAGCCGCTCTAATTGCAGCACGTCGAAATAAGGAAGCGGTAGATATGCACGACTTCCAAGATGCGATTGACCGTGTAATTGGAGGTTTAGAGAAGAGAAATAAGATAATATCTCCTGAAGAAAAACAAATTGTAGCTTTTCATGAAGCCGGTCATGCCATAGCAGGCTGGTTTCTAGAACATGCGGATCCTTTGGTAAAAGTTTCAATTGTACCGCGTGGGGTAGCCGCGTTAGGTTATGCACAATACTTGCCTAAAGAACAATTTTTGTACACCACCGAACAGCTTTTGGATGGTATGTGCATGACTTTAGGCGGACGCGTAGCGGAAGATATTGTTTTCGGAAAAATCTCCACCGGCGCCCAGAATGATCTTGAAAGGATTACTAAACTATCTTATGCTATGGTTACGATCTATGGCATGAATGAGAAAGTTGGTAATGTTTCTTTTAATGATACACAGGGTGAATACCAGTTTAACAAACCCTACTCTGAAAAAACATCTGAGATAATTGATATTGAAGTTAGAAATCAAATTGACCGTGCTTACCAGAGGACTAAAACGCTTTTAACAGATAAACGTGAAGGCTTGGATAAATTAGCTCACAAATTACTTGAAAAAGAAATTCTTTTTCAATCTGATCTTGAAGAGATTTTAGGCAAACGTCCGTTTGATAATCGCACTACATATGATGAGTTTGTAAACGGTATACCCGAAGTCGGCGAAGATATAATAGAAAATTTAGAGCATGAAGGAGTTGTTGATCACAATGCGGATCTCCCCGAAAACCGTTCTACGCAAGTATAAGTTTAATATATAAGAAGTTGAGTGCTAAATTTTTAAGCACTCAACTTCTTATATTTGTCCAGGTCATTTGATGAGAGAAACAACATCGAAAGAAAAGATGCTTAAAAAGATCCGTAAGGCTCTTTTAGAAAAACGTGACAATCCATATCCCACCCTTGAAGATACACCTGTATACCCAGAAAACACTCAACATCTGGAAATTACATTTGCGGAGCAATTTACATCTGTTGCTGGTAACTTTATTTATTGTGCTGATGAAATTCAATTTATAGAAAACTTAATCCAGCTTGCTGAAGATAAACAACTTCGCAAGATCTTTTGCTGGGAACCTCCTTTACAACAACTACTTCAAACTTACGAATATCCATTTTATAGCACAGATACAGACTTTAATCAGGCCGATGTGGGCATAACATTATGCGAAGCACTGATTGCCAGAAACGGGAGCATTCTGGTTTCAAATGGGAATGCATCAGGCAGGCGTTTAAGCATTTACCCAAATATTCATGTTGTTTTAGCTTATACATCACAATTACTTTTAGATCTTAAAGACGGCTTTGCGCTTCTTAAAAAGAAGTATGGTGATCACTTACCTTCTATGATCTCCAACATAACCGGGCCAAGCCGTACGGCCGACATCGAAAAGACCTTGGTTATCGGTGCACACGGCCCAAAAGAACTGTTCGTGTTTTTAATAGAGGGGTAATTACTCCATTCACTTCATACAATTACCTGGTTAATAACTCCCTTCTAGCTTTAAAATTACCTTATTTTGCAATTGAAAACCCTCACGAACAAAAAAATGCCCCGGAACTTTCGTTTGCCAGGGCATTAAACTAACCTAAACTACCTTTGCTTTTTGATCATTGAAGTAACAGAGCCTGAAGGAGAGGCGTTCTGCATACGCGACATTTCAATAATTTTATCATTTTCAATGGCGGCCTGTATGTATTCAGAGGGTGATTGTAATCCCACTATCCATATATACCGGTTGGCCTGGTCAAAAATAAAGCTGCGGTAAATGGTGTAGCCGCTATAATGTGATTTTACGAGGCTTTTAACCCCTGCCGGCAAGTTGTTTTCAAAACCATAACCAACATGATAAACCATGTAGCCACCTTTCTTGTAAAGTGCCTTGTGGTTCATGTCGTTTTGGTTAAAATTTACTAAGAACCGGTCATTGAGTTGTATCCATCGAATCTGCGATGCATCCTTAAAGGACCTTGCAAAGTTTCTCAATACCCTTTCTGAAATGGCATTTGGAGAAGTGATGGTTACTTGTGGCAGCACATTTGTTTTAGGCTGCTGTGCAGAGGCGCTGTTTACTACCATGAGTGAGAACAGGCATCCGCTGATTGCGGAGATAATTTGTGTTTTCATTTTGTTAATTGTTTAATTGATTTATAAATTATTTATTTGAGTTTAAAGGATTTACACTGGTACTTAAATTTGATACTCCTGGTACTTAATTTTGTATTGGATTTATAGCAGCTTAGATATTTAATCCTATTGCTGGTAACTTTGCTTGTTAATGCATTGGCGGATTGGGTGATGTATATTTCCATAGATTAATATTTAAAATGCAATACCCAAACTGAAACCCAGTCCGCGAACACCCACAAAAGGGCCGTCTATCTTTCCGCTTATTCCCTGGTTGTTCACCGTACTTGCAAGCACATGTTTACCACCTATCACCAGAATATCATCCAGGTTTTGTTTCAGCTTTTGTATATCCGCAGGACTGAGTGAACTTAAATCTTTAACCCCGCTTGACGAACCTGAAAGTTTACCATAATGCCCGCCCAGTATATACCAATCAAAGGTTACGCGTTTCGCGACAAGCCATTGTTTACCTAACATCAAGCCCCCGCCATAACCGTTAGCCTTCGATTTAAGTGGGATGCTGATCACATCGTTATTTGCCGTAGTAAATTGATAGTTGTAATTATGATTGAACTGAGCATAACGGCCGTACACCGCCAGATAAATGCCCCGGGCACCAGGCTTTTTGCCACCGTAAAAGCGAAACTCGCCGGTATAAGCATTTCCTCTGGTCTGCATCCGATTAATGCCTGTAAGAATTTCATCGCCCCCATTAATTTTATCATTTAATTTTTTTACGATGGCCAGCTCTCCCAAGTTGGTGGTCGGCATGGTACGGAAACCTGCGCTGAAGGATATTTTCCGCGAAAGCGAACGCTCCAAAAAGAAACTGTAATTGTTTAATGCCAGCGACGACAGGTTGATCTTGACGTTGTTTTTTGGGAATTTCAATTCCGTTGCCGCCGCCTCATCCTGGTTAATCGAATTCGGTATCTGGGCAAAAATGGCTGGTGCTGATAGCATTATTCCCATCATGGAAAAAGTACTGATGAAATTTTTGAGGTAGAATAAATTTGTTTTCATGGCCTGATATTGAATGTTTGTTCATATCAAAGTTCATGTTACAGCCTATGCGCATCCACAGGAAGAAGACCCAAAAGCACCGGGTTTTTTAGTACTTAAAAGAGGGTTAAAACACGGGGTATGATTGGGGATAGAAGGACTTATCTTAGTTCTAATTAACTAAATTTTAAACCTTTAAAAAATCTTACTATGGACCCCAACACACAAACACTACTTAATTGTGATGAAGTAAGTGAAGATCAGCTTAAGAAATTATCAGACAATTTTTACAAGCAATTTTTAAAATTTGATGAAAATGATCATTTAAGAAAGCTAAACAAAACAAAAGACTCAGGTGCTGTTTGGATTTCTAAAGCTGACTTAGATGCTCTTTTTCACAACTGTTCATCCGGTAACGAAGAAGCTGGATTAACTATTTACTTTATCGTCCATAATAAGAATATGGATATACCCTTACCAAACTATAATGATTATCACAATCAGTTAAGCGTAGTCTTTCAAACCCATTGTTCTGGTTTAACTCAGGCAAGAATAACCAGTAAATCAATATGTCCTCCGGCTACAAACTGTAGATCCTGAAAAACATGTATGATTACTTTTTCTTGTTTCAGCTAGCCGCTTTACTGGTTTATAGCATTCAATTTAATAAATTAAAAAGCACGCTCTATAAATGGTTTTTGCCATATTTAATTGTAATGGCGGTTTATGAGTTTGGAACATTTAACGGTTGGTTTACTGTCAGTGGAAGTAATCATTGGAGTTTTAACATTATTTCAACTTTGGAGTTTTTATTCTATGGCTATTTTCTGTTTAGGCTATTGCGAAAAAATAAAGCAAAGAGGATTTTCACACTTGCTCTTTGCTTTACTCTTTTTGTAACCACACTGAATATCTTCTTTATACAGGGATTCTGGAAATTGCATACGTACTCCTACCTGTTGCAATCGGTAGTTATTATTGCTGCAACCTGCATGTTTTTCTATCAGCTAATGCAAAATGTACAAAGCAAAATACCGCTGTTCAGGAATCCGGATTTTTGGTTATGCACGGGTTTATTATTTTATTATCTGGGCAGTTTTATGTTTTTTGCTTCTTTCTCTCATATGGCATATAAGGGAAATCCCAATTATACAATGCTCTATCAGGTTATTTATAATTTTTACAATATTATTCTCTACGTGTGTTTAATCAATTCATTCTTATGCTTCAGGAAGACAAAGATGTTATCATATTTATAATTGCCGGTACTGCGATACTACTCTTGCTTGGCATTTTCATTATAAGCTTTTTGTTTTTTTATCAGAAAAAACAAAATAGCTACATTAAAGAGAAGAATCAATTGAAAAACAACTTTCGACAGGAACTCCTTAAAACTCAACTGGAAGTTCATGAACATACTTTAAATCATGTTTCACATGAGATTCATGATAATATAGGGCAGGTTTTGGCCTTCATTAAACTAAACCTTGGAAGTATTAAAGACCTGCCTCAGGCTGAAAAACAGGTGCGGATAGATGAAAGTCGGGATCTGGTTTCGCATGTAATTACTGATCTGCGGGATCTGTCTAAAAGTTTAAGTTACGAAACCTTGGTTACCAAAGGCCTGGCAGAAACTATCCGAATGGAAATAAACCGGATTAATAGAGCCGCGAATTTCTCCCTTGAATTTAATATAACCGGCCAGGTACTTCCGCTAAGTCAGCAGAGGGAATTGGTTGTGTTTCGAATCTTCCAGGAATGTATGCAGAATATCATCAAACATTCTGAGGCTAATCAGCTTAAAATAACCTTGCAGTATTCAACCGAATTGTTTAATTTGATAATTGAAGATGATGGCATAGGTTTTTGTCCGGATGATGCGATAGAACAGGGAGGGGCCGGGCTGGAGAACATGAAAAGTAGGGCGAAACTTATTGACGCAACCATTTCTATAACCAGTTCATCGGGCAAAGGTTGTACTATAAAAGTCAGCCTAAACCCATCACAAATGCAAGTTAGTTTTGATGGATTGTACCCAAGTGGCCCTGATTGATGATCATACCCTTTTTCGAAACGGGCTTGCTCGAATGGTAAATTGCTATCCCGGTTACCATGTATTGCTCGAAGCAGATAACGGTGAAGATTTCATCAGAAAAATTAGCAAAAAATTTAAACCCGATTTAGTTTTGCTGGACATCAGCATGCCTGTTATGGATGGGCCGGCTACTGCAACATGGCTCCGGCAGAATTTTCCGGAAATAGCTATTCTTGTACTAAGCACATTTGATGATGACGAAAAGGTACTCTCCATGATTAGCCTGGGCGTAAAAGGCTATATCCTGAAAGACTCTAAAGAGGATGAATTTATAAATGCCTTAAACCTTGTGTCAGATTCAGGCACCTATTTCCCTGCATTTGTAACCAAGCACTTGGTGAAAAATTTCAATACCCGGAATGAAAAAATCAACTTAAATCCCAGGGAAATTGATTTTTTAAAGTTAAGCTGCAGCGAACTGACTTATAAAGAAATTGCCGGTAAGATGAACGTAAGTGCCCGCACCGTGGATGGATACCGCGATCAGTTATTTGAAAAAATCCATGTTAAAAATCGCGTAGGGCTGGTGCTTTATGCCATTAAAAATAAATTTGTAGAACTCTGATTGACAACCTGCACTATTATTTTACTAAAAGTTACTTCAAAATAAGTGCTGTTGATAATCTCAACAAATAATTTTAAATTGTAGCGTAATTCCTATCCATACGGCTTACAAACATCCGATTTTCTCAGATCCCATTCAATATAATTTCCAACAATCATTTGCTGATTTTTTTAACGGGTTTAATAAATCCTGAAAATGTGGTTTCAATTGTATTATTTGTATGCCTGATCATTCTTTTGATATCTTTCCCTTCAAGGCTATTGATGGCTTTAAGTGCAATTTGTGGCGGTTAAGATCTGGTTCGGTCAAAGAAAAAGGTCCTGTGCTATTAGTTCATGGGGCGGGCGTTCGCAGTAATATTTTCAATCCGCCCAACGGCAAAAACCTGCTTCATGTTTTAAGTGTCGCGGGTTATGATGTATGGCTTGAAAACTGGCGAGGAAGTATGGAATGCCAAAAAAACGAATGGAATCTGGATCAGGTTGCATTTAACGATCACCCCGCGGCCGTTCAGGAAGTTTGCCGGGTTACAGGAGCAAAAAAAATTAAAGCTATTATCCACTGCCAGGGCTCAACAAGCTTTATGATCTCTGCCGTAAACGGATTTATTCCAGAGGTAGAAACGATTGTTTCCAATGCGGTTTCACTGCATCCTGTTGTTTCCAGTTTTGCCGCACTTAAACTTAATTACATTGTTCCCTTAGTAAAGCCAATTACTAAATACTTAAACCCGCAATGGGGCGACCATGCATCCGGCTTAAAGGAAAAGGCATTTCAGTTGCTTGTAAAATTTACGCATCGTGAAAAAGATACCAACGTAGGGAAATTTGTAAGCTTTACCTATGGCAACGGTTATCCCGCGTTATGGGAACTTGAGAATTTAAACCCCGAAACAATGGAATGGATCAGGAATGAATTTGGGAATGTGCCTCTTTCATTTTTCGATCACATCAAAAAATGTGTCAGTACCGGAGCACTGGTATCGGCTAACGGCCAAATAAACTATAGTTCGTTCAAACCAAAAACCAATGCCCGAATTGTTTTTATTACAGGGAAAAAAAATAAATGCTTCAGCAGCAAAAGCCAGGAAGAAAGCTACACTTATTTTAATGCTAAAAAGCCTGGCTATCACCGCTTTTATCAATTTGATCAGTACAGCCATTTGGATATTTTTTTAGGAAAAAATTCCATTAATGACATTTTTCCAACTATTGTTAAAGAACTAAACATTTGAAGATTTTTGGTTATGGGATTACCGCAACGCATTAAAGATTATACCGGGAGGTTTGCCCTCGTTGACGGCATCCCATTTACCATGCCTGTTCAGGCTAAAAATTCGCCGGCACTAATGGCCGGTTTTTTCTGCGATTATAACAAAGCCCGAGAATTGCTTCCCGGAAACGAGATCCATCCCGTAAGGTACTTTAACGGCAAGGCAATTTTTATGGTAACCGTAATTGATTACCGTGAAACAAGCATTGGAAAATATATTGAATACAGTATCGCTCTTGCCTGTACCCGCGGATTAAAACCAGCGCCGCTTATGCTACCTGTCGTTTTTATGAAATATTACCATACCGGACAGTTTATACTTGATTTGCCTGTTAGCTCAGAAATTTCTGTAAAAGGCGGTAAAGGTATTTGGGGGATGCCCAAGCACAAGGCAAGTCTTGATTTTTTAATCAGTGACCAAACAGTATCATCTCAATATGAAAAAGACGGGCAATTTGCTTTTAGAATAGAGATTGAAAAACCCACTAAATGCAATTTACCGGTAAAAATTGGCTCAGTAAATTACAGCCATTTTAGAAATATGCTGATGGCATCCTATGTTAATATAAATGCAAAAGCCGGAATCCGTTTAGGGAAAAACGCCAAGGGAAAATTGTACATCGGCGATCATCCCCGAACTCAATTTATGAAGAGTCTGAACATCGAAAGCAAACCCTTTTTTACTTTTTATACCCCTTCGGCTATCGGCGTTTTAGACGATCATTTTGAATGTTGGTTTATAACTTACCCAAATAATCCAGATAAAGTAACACCGGAAGGTTTCGAAAGCGTGGCCGATCTTGGCCTTAACGAAGATTGGCTACCTGCTCCATCCTTTACAGATTATGCAAAATATAAAATCTGACCGTAATTTATTTGCGATGAATAAAACAAAAAATACATTCCTCGACATAAATAATGCCTACATCTTTTTTTGCGCTTCTGTTTACCTGGGTATGTTCTGGTCATTGCATTTTTTCTGGTTTCCCAATTATCCCAAAACTTTAAATGTTGGCAACTACTACGATGCCATTATTCCGCAAACTAACCAGGCCACCAAATTCTTTTTCATCACTATTCCAATTATGGCATTGGCTATTCTCATTATGCTGATTACAGAATGGCGTAGCAAGTTAATTTGGGTTCCACTAGCATGGATACCCGGTTTGACTGCACCGGTAATTATTCAGCAAAAATTTATAGAAGATATAAATAATCAGTTTAAGGCAGGTGTAACTGATCCGGTAATACTTCAAAAATTATTAAAAGACTGGATGTTTTGGAACGATGTCCGCTGGATTATCCTGACTGTAATGTGGCTGATCACCATGTATTTTTTTATTGCTAAAACGAGGAGGCATGAAGAATGATAAAATAAGAATTAGGATTACGGTTTAGGCTATTGTTTTATCTCATTAATCAATTCTCTCCTATGAAAAAATATCTAAAACTCATCATTCTCCTCATATCCATAACCACCATTTTTTCTGGCATTCTTCAAATTATCTCACCGGGTTATGTTCTCAATTTTATAGGTGCAGATATTACCTCTGCGACAAAACATTTTTTTGCCATTTTAGGCATGTTCATGGCTCTTTTTGGCGGGATGATGATTCAGGCGTTATACAGTGTTCATACAAATGAAGCTGCAGTTTTATGGGCTTCATTTCAAAAACTGGGTGCTTCATTGGCTGTTGGCTTAGGAATTTTTTATGGAATATTTAATGAGTTTGCATTAAGTGTGGCGATTTTCGACCTACTCTCAGGCTGTATAATTTTATGGTATTACGTAGGAGAAAGGAACAATGATTAAAAATTATTCTTTCCTCAAACTCACAACTCACAACTCTGTGCTCCTTTATTCCTGCTCTTTATGAAACTGACAAGCAATTTTTTCTTTTATACGTATACAGGCTTGATAGTTTTGAGGGAGTTTGGGGGTGCTTTTATCAATCCGGATTTTAATTTCCGTTTCCTTTTCGGGATGGAAGTTTCGGCATTGCCGGATTCAAATCGTATTAATTTAATAAGTCACTATCACTTTTTGAGAGCTCTGGAATTAGGATTTGGCATTTTTACGCTGATATTTCAAAAAGAAATTTTCTCTGATCACAAGTTCAATAGCCTGTTCCTATTCATCTTGGCTTCCTTAATACTTGGCCGGATGGTATCGCTTGTTGCGGATGGAATACCAAATGGTCTGACTCCATTTTTCATCGCTTATGAATTCATCGGCCTGATCATAATTTATATGTATACAAAAAGACATATAGGGTTTTATACCATGGCATCCTAAACTAATGGAAAATGAACACGAAATCAAACGCTCACTGATTCTTGCCGGAGGAGGCGTACGCCTGGCCTACCATGCGGGAGTTTTACAAGCTTTAGAACAGGCAGGAATATCTTTTAACCACGTTGATGGAACTTCGGGTGGCATTTTTGGTACAGCCATGATGGCTTCGGGTGTAAGCCCTACCGAGGCGGCCAAACGCTGGAGAAACCTAAACCTGAAGGGATTTATGCGAATACTTCCGATTAAAAATTATTTAAGCCGCCATAACCTCGAGGCTATGGGAAGTGCAGACGGTATACGCAAAAAAATATTCCCCGGGTTAGGCATCGACTTAACAAAAATTAATGCCCTTAACGCTTTAAATGCCACTTTTAATGTTTGCAATTTTTCAAATAAAAGAATAGAATCCATACCTCATAACGAAGTAACAGAAGATCATTTGATTGCAGGTATGTCCCTGCCAATTTTTATGCCTGCAATTAAAATTAAAACGGATTGGTATACAGATGCAGTTTGGATAAAAGATGCCAATTTAACCGAGGCAATTAATCGGGAAGCAGAAGAAATCTGGTTAATCTGGTGCATCGCTAATACCCGCTCTTATCTAAACGGCGCTTTAAATCAATACGTTCACATGATTGAAATGAGTGCCAACGGCGGGTTGTTTACAGAAATAGAGTTGCTTCAACAAATAAATCTCCAACGTTTGCAGAATAGTCTAAAACCGATTCAACTTCACATCATCAAACCTGAATATCCTTTACCGCTTGATTCAGATTTTTTGTTAAACCACATTAACGCGGATACGCTAATTAATATGGGTTATGCGGATGCCAGCCAATATATTTTAAACAGGTTACCTTTTAATATGGCTATGGATTTCAGCCAGTCAACTTCAATGAAACAACCCGGAATAACGGTTCATTTTAGACAACAGTTTAAAGGCAGAATAATGCTGAATGGCAAGAATCGAACTGCTAGTATTCACCTGTCATTTTTCTTAAGAGAAATCAATATGCAAGTAGTTACAACTTGCTATTCTTCAATTTCGTGTGATACCGAGAATTTTATATCGGGGTACCAAAACCAGGTGGTAAATGCTGGAAATGGCGTGATTCAGCCGGAATTTATATTTATATTTAATAAGCAAAAATATGTAATGAAGGTAGAAATCAAAATGAAAAATTTAATAGATTTTTTATTGGGATTAGAATGTAAAACAGCAGTAGTTAGTTTAATTAAAAATGGCAATGATTTGGAAAAATCCCTTTTTATTCAGCCAGCTTTGAATCGTGTTATCAACTTGTTTTATTTATACACCATAGCAGAATTGTCATGGATAAAGAAAAGAGAGGCAAAATTAAGAATTCTAAAAACGTTGTTTAAAACACATTTAAAAAATTCTACTTAATTGCAAATACCTTTCTTATAGCCTGATTGCTATATTCAAAACTATTTGAATGAACAACAAATACAAACAGTCTGGAATGGTCAATTGGTTCGAGCCAAGAATACTATTTCAAACAGGACTTAAATCAGCATTCTCCAGCCTTTTAGGAAACTATGCCGATCGCCGCGAAATGCAGGCGGCGTTGGATGTTCCTCTTCCGGGAAGCAAAATTAGTAATGAGATTGCGGAGTATACTGCTCTTGATGAGATCTGGATAGATTTTATCAGCGATACTGGTGATGGGTTTAATTCCACATATTCGGTGGCTGTAACTGCTGCCCAGCCGCAACTATCCGTAAATTTAAAGGGTTTAGAGAAGATACTTCCAAGAGCCAAAGTTTTAATATTGGGTGGTGATCAGATTTACCCGACACCTACCAGCGATATTTATGATAATAAGTTTCGCATCCCGTTTGAATCTGCTTTACCTACAATTAAGGGCGACGATAATTACCCGCATATGTATGCTATCCCCGGCAACCACGACTGGTACGACGGGCTGGGAAGTTTTTTAAAGGTTTTTTGCCAGCAGCGCTGGATCGGAAACTGGAAAACGATGCAAACGAGGAGCTACTTTGCAATTCCAATGCCTTATAATTATTGGATTTGGGCTACCGATATCCAATTGAACGAAGATATTGATAAACCACAGCTCAATTATTTTATGGATGTGGCCAAAAATAAAATGCAGCCCGGCGCCAAGGTTATATTATGTACCGCGGAACCTGCTTGGATATACAAGGAATTGTATGTTAACGACAAATCTTATGACCGATTGCGTTTTTTTATTGAAACGTATATTACCGATGACAAAGCCGGTATTATAGGGCAGAAATTCAAGTTAGCCACGGTACTTACTGGAGACCTGCACCATTATTCACATTATTGTTTTAAAGATGAAAACGGGGAAGCAAATCATTATATCGGTGCTGGCGGCGGCGGGGCATTTTTGCATCTAACCCATAATCTTCCTAAAAAACTTAATAAATTAAAGGAAAGTGGAATTGCACTTCAAAGTGCCTTCCCAGAAAAAGCAGACTCCATCCGCTTGTTGTTTGGCAACCTGATTTTTCCTTTAAAAAACTATTATTTCTCTATTCTCCTTGGAGGAATTTACCTGCTGATTTACTGGTTGCTTCAAAGTCGTTTTGCACAAGCAAAAAGCCAAAATTATATTTTACACTTAAATAGTCAGCCATTTTTAGAGTATTTGAAGGATACTTTTAATACCATTTTGTACACGCCCTTTCTGGCCTTGTTGACGCTTGCGCTATTGGCCGGTTTTTACAAATTAACAGATGTGAAAACCGGTATGAAAGGAGTTAAGCTGTGGGGATTTTCCCATAGCTTGCTTCAAATATTTTTAATTTATCTGATGATCTGGCTTTTTGCGAATAGCCCGCATCAAAGCATCGACCCTACAGATTGGCAGTTCATTTATATTCTTGAACTCTGGATTGCAGGTAGTTTTGTTGGCGGTTTATTAATGGGGTTTTACTTACTGATCTCAAATTTATTATTCGGAATTCATATAGATGAATCTTCTTCTTCACTGGCTTCCCAACATTACAAAAACTTTCTGCGAATGAGTATTAATCACGAAGGATTAACAATTTATCCTATTGGCATTAAAAAAGTAACTACCCATTGGCAGCAAACAGCAGAAGGTGAACATCTTCGTTTTAATGGTAAACTGCCTGAATACCATCTCATCGAAAAACCAATATTCATTAAAAAATAATGTTATGGACAAATTATCACAACCTATAACCCGTTTACAACCAGAGTACGATGTCGTTATAATTGGAAGTGGATATGGTGGTAGCATTGCTGCCAGTCGTTTTTCGCGAGCCGGTTTAAAAGTTTGCTTATTAGAAAAAGGTAAAGAGTTTCAGCCCGGAGACTATCCGTCTACGATGGCCGAGGCAACGAAAGAGATGCAGATTAATGCCGATCAGCGTGAAGCTAAAAAAAACGGTTTATATGATTTGCATATCAGCAAAAACATATCGGTATTTAAAGGTTGCGGGCTGGGTGGCACATCGCTTGTTAACGCCAATGTCTCCATCAAACCAGAGGAGCGGGTATTTCATGATGAGTGTTGGCCAGAAGCCATTCGCAACCATCGCGAGGGGCTAGATGAGGGATATGAAAGAGCCAGAGAAATGCTTAAACCGATGCCATACCCGGTAAATGTAAACGGCTATCCAGAGCTTTCGAAGGCAAAAGCAATGCAGAAATCAGCAGAAAAAAATCAACAACCCTTTCAATACGCAGATATAAACGTTTGTTTTGAAACCGGCATCAATCATGTCGGCGTTCAACAGCACAAATGTATTAACTGTGGTGATTGTGTAACCGGATGCAATCATCACGCTAAGAATACCCTTATCATGAATTATCTGCCTGATGCCGTTAACCATGGCACCGAAATATTCTGCAACATAAATGTGGAGTATGCTGAGCAGGTTGCTGGTAAGTGGGTAGTATATTTTGATGTTTTAAATACGAGCCGGGAGGATTTTAAAGCACCTTACCTATTTGTGAGGGCGACTACCGTTATTATTTCAGGCGGTGCTTTAGGGAGTACAGAAATTTTGCTTCGTTCCAAACAAAAGGGGCTTGAAGTTTCTAAAAAATTGGGCAAGCATTTTACAGGAAACGGAGATGTTCTTGGGTTCGCATACAATTGTGAAGATGAAATTAACGGAATTGGCTTGGGGAAACTTGCTAATGAAGACCGCTATAAACCAATTGGCCCTGTTGGTCCCTGCATTACAACGATTATTGATCTGCGCAACCAGGAAAAATTGGAAGACGGAATGACCCTGGAAGAGGGTAGTATTCCTGGCCCTGTTGCCAATGCCATAAACATGAGCATGCTTTCCCTGTCCGGAACCATTGGTGTTGATACCGATGGTGGGTTTTCTGACTGGATGAAAGAATGCCAGGAAGAAGCCGAAAGCCTTATCCGGGGACCTTATCATGGAGCCACTAATAAAACGCAGACTTTTTTGGTTATGACTCACGACGATGGAAAAGGCGAGATGAATTTAAAAGATGGAAAGCTTAATATTGATTGGCCTGATGTTGGGAAACAACCTATTTTTAAAAAAGTAAGCAACACCATGCTTAAAGCAACCGCGGCGCTTGGCGGAAAGTACATTAAAAGTGTGGCCTGGAATAAACTTATGGATTTTCAGTTAATTACCGTTCATCCCCTTGGCGGATGCAGTATGGCTGATAACGCGACAGATGGGGTTACCAATGATATCGGAAATGTTTACTTTGGCAATAACGGAACTCTTACCCATCCAGGCTTATACGTTCTTGATGGCGCCATTATCCCAAGGCCGCTGGGCACCAATCCCTTGTTTACCATATCAGCTTTGACAGAAAGGGCCTGCAAAATAATACTGGAAAGAATGAACCTGCAAACGTCTTACGATTTTCCAAAAGTGATGGCCAAAACTTTTCAGCCAAAACCAACGGTACAGTTTACAGAAACCATGCGGGGATATTTTAGCAAGGATGAAAAAGAGGATTTTGAAATTGGTTACCGACAAGGGAAAGAAAACTGTTCGCCGTTTATGTTTACCCTTACCATACAAGCCGTAGATATAAATATGTTTGTGACTGATCCCGGTCATACCGGTTACATGGCAGGTAGTGTTATAGCGCCTGCCTTATCTGATAAACCGTTAACTATCAGTAACGGTGTCTTTAATCTTTTTGTGAAGGAAGAGGATACAAACCACAAAAAAATGAAATACCAAATGCAATTAAATACCTATGACGGGCGGCAATATTTTTTTTGCGGTTACAAAAAGGTAGAAGATGATGCCGGTTTTGACATGTGGAAAGACACGACCATTCTTTACATCACTGTTTTTGATGGCAAAAATAACACCGCGGCAATTTTAGGTAAAGGGGTTTTAAAAATTATCCCGATAGATTTTGCCACCCAGATGGGAACAATTAAAGCACTAAATACAAATAATAAGCTGGAATCTTTAATGGCTATTAAATCATTTTCTACTTTTTTCAGCAGCAATATTGTTGATACTTACTTTAGCAAATTTTTTGGAAATGATTGAGATTGTTTGAAATTAAAGACCAACGAACAAGGATTAAAGCCACACTAAATTTATAAGCAAAGCATGGATTAAGAGTAAACTGATTGGTTTTTGTTCCTTACTCTTTGTTTCTACTTTCCCAAATATTTAGTAAAAACCCATCCTTCCAAATCCATTAAACCATCAACTATATCATCCACTTCCACAAAAGACCAGTTGCCTTGGGTTTTAAGCATAGTTACCTTCGTGCCTTCCGGCAGAGGGTTAGCAAGAGTATTATATGCAGTTCCTGGTCCTGAACGTATGTTTAAAACACTTAAAGTAATGTAGCTGTCGATGTTTTCATTCCTTCTTCCCATGGCACGGCCTCTAAAACTTTTCATCGGAAAAGCCGGGCCCGGGTCTGATTTTCGGATAGGCGAAATATCCTCATGACCCAAAATATCAACCAGCTTATAGGTTTTTACTAATAGCGCAGCAATCTCTTGCGTAACTTCAAGCTGTGCTTCGGTATACTCCTGCCATAAAGATTCTTGTGTTTCATTTTTATGAATGGCAATCATCACGTCGTCGTCACTTACCGACTTTTTATCAACCGGGCAAATGCATTTTTCCCCAATTTTTGATAATCGGCCAGCATTGACAAGTTCAATCCCAATTGAATATTTATTCATGCCATTTAAACCGGCCCATATACTTTTACCGGCATGCCACGTAATTAAATTAAAAGGTGCTAATTGTGTTATGGTTCCTTCCCTGCCAATAATCAAATGCGCTGATGCCTGGGCAATTGGACTAATTAACCAACTTATCGCAGATTGTTCTGTAGTTGCAGCGGTATAATGGATAATTAAATATTGCGGTATATACCTTCCTCCTTTATTTGGAGTGGGACGATAATTGACCTGTACATCATCATGGCCATATAACTGGTGATTTAAGATTTTCATTTGAATAGATATTAGATTACAAATTAGCAAGTGTTTTGATGGGTCTAAAAACTCAAACAGTACTTATTACTTATACGGCCCCAAAAGGCAAGGCAATGTTTAAGGCACTTTCAATGGCCTTCTGGACTATAGAAAAAACAGCGTTTACAACATTTTGAGCAGCTACAAGACCTATTCCTTCTATGGTTAACAATACGTTTTTTAACGATAACCTTTGTATCTCCACTCGGGCAGCCAACTCTTCTTCCCCAATTTGACCTGCGAGTTTTAAGCTGGCTAAAAATTCTGCATTTTCTGTAAATTGTCTGAACTCATGTTCCGCGTAAGGCTCCAGTTTATTCCAGGACTTTTTTAGGATATCTTTAGACACAATAAAACTTTCATTCAATATTTTGGTGAAATCTAACTTTGCCATCGCCTTGTAAATTATTTATTATTGATTGAGCCTGTAGTTTTTAGCTCTTCCTGAAGCCTGATAACAGCATCTATATTACTGTTAATGGCTTTTCGAATATCCCGCCGATCGTCTAAACGACTATCTGGAAGACCATCTTTGTGAACCCTGATAAATACTTGCATCGCACTATCCAAATTAATTATCTGTTTTTTAACCTGAGCAGATTTACTTTCTAAAAATTGAGTACGGTCTTTTATAATCATTAGGTCTACTTCCAGGTTATCGTAATAGCTGAGAAAATTTTCAAACTTTTGGTTATCAGGGTCATTATCCTGTAGGGTGCGCAACAATCTGATGAAATGCAGGTTAAAATCCTTTTTAATTTTGGTAGCAGTTTCGTCAATAACAGGATCATAACCAGAAATAAATGTTACCCTGCAAGCCGAAAAAATGCTTGCTAAAATAACTGCGATGCAAATTAAGTTTAAAGCCGTACGCCGAGTTTTTATTGCTGGTATCATCCTATTAATTTTATAAGAACCTAAATTTATTTTACTTCAGGATTTAAACTTCCGCTATTAAGCGCCGAATCTCCATCTTTAGTTTTTACGATAATTGAATTTGACGCTGCAACACGGTCATCAGTCATTGTGTTGGTAGAAGTAGTTTCGTGTTTAATAGAACTTCTTAATTTCATTAGCTTGTTTAACAAATCAAACCAGAAAGGGGCACCTAAGGAAATGGCGATCGCGGTGAGCAGAAATCCAAAAAAGTGCTTTTTCACCATTCGAAAGAAATAAAGCCGTTTATCTTTCCCATTAAAATCAAGGTAATAATTGGTTGTTAAAAATTTGGAATATTGATCATGCGGCAGTATATCTTTTTCTATCCCAACCGGATAAATTCTGCTTTTTTTTATTGGATTTACCTCAATCAACATTTTATCGGGTAACCAGCTTCCGCTACCCAATAAAGTGCTTGCGTTTATAACCGCATCTTCCAGATTTTTTCTTACACCCAAAAGTGAATCAAGTCGTTCAGAATATACCGTAGCCTCATCCCTGGTTAAGGCTGCTTTAATGCTTTCAGGGCTTTGTTTAATATTTTGCTGATAAACATTTGCCATGTTAACCATTTGTTCTCTGGCACTTTTATCCTGAGACAATTTTTTAACCATAACCAGTGTATCTGCATTAAATATCCAGGCTAAAAAAAATCCTATAACCAGCAAGACCAATTGTATTTTGCGCTTGTACCATTCCGTTGCCTGTTCCATGGTGCGCTCAAACCAAGCTTCTAACTGCTGTTTAAAACGGGTCACATCGCCGTAAGACTCCTCCCATAAACTAAGTACATAAGATGCCGTTTCCTTACCTAAAATTTTAGGGGCGTTATTTCTGAGCTCAGATTCAATTTTTAAAGGATCAAGCGTTCCACTTCCATTTAAAATGTACATCATGGTTTTAGAAAAACTTACCGCTTTAAAAGACGAGGGGTTTCTAAAAATGCCGGAACTTCCCAGATACTTTATTTCCGGATGATTGTAAAAATTTGTTACATGTACATTTTTAGGATTTTTCATTAAGCGTAAAGAGTCGATACTGCGCTTTATTTTATCCCAGATCCAGCCTATTGGATGATTTAGCGATTTAATATTTTCGTTTTCATCATTGAGCATCCGGTCTATCGCTTCTTTCAGATTGCGGGCTCTTAAACCAAGGTTGGTGGCTATAATTTCGGCGAGAACGGTCGCCAATAGACTATATAATAAGTAAATAAAAACCAGACCTATTACTACATCTAATGCAACGCTATTGAACATATGCCCGATATTAAAATCTGTACAACGATATTGGCAGGAGAGCGGCTATTAAATTTGCGGTATTAAAAGGAAGATGCTTTAAAAAAAGGCTTTATTTATTATGAAAAATAACTGTATTCAGTGAGGTACTAATTATCCTTATCATTACAAATCTCATCAGACAGGCCAATAAATTTATTAACAGCCAAATCTACTTTGGGGCCTGTAAAAATCTGTATTGTCTTAAGTAAGGTTTTAATTTGTAAGCTGCTGTAAACCAGGCAAAATTTACCTTGTCCGCCTGTTGCTTCACCAATTCCATCGGCAGCAACTTCAAGTTGATCCAACCGTTTATCAATTTTTTTACCAGTTATTAATTTCACCAGGCTTAATGCCGGCTTAATAGTTCCCTGCCAGATCAGGGAAAATTGCTCAATTGAATTTTCAGATTTCTCTGCATTGTTTAAAACTTCTGTAACGTTCGATTCGATTTCCTGTTTAGTCATCATAACGGTTAAGAAGTTAGGTTACTTAAATTTAAATATCTAAATCCGAATAGACAATAGCTATTATTAAATATTTTTAATTTTATCGTTGCTACTAAATATTTAAATACCTTTTAATTATTTAAGTAACCTTTCTTAAATTATAAATAAAATTTAAGATTATTAATAACTAAAAAAAGTATGAAATTTAGCTAATTTTTTTAGCAAATTTGTATGTGTCAGACATCCAACATTCAGAATTTTTTAAAGGCAGAGGAGCTCAGATTAATTCTACAAACAAATTTTTAAAAGCTGGTTATGAAACTCTTCATCCGGAAGGGCTTGATGAAGCTTTCCTAATTAATTCAACAACACAGCTTTATCAAGAACATCCCAAAAACATAGTAAGCATCTCCAACAGTCCTGATCTACCTTTTATGCATTCCATAAATCCATATCAGGGGTGTGAGCATGGCTGCGTATATTGTTACGCCCGTAATTCCCATGAATATTATGGCTTTAGCGCAGGTTTAGATTTTGAAAGAAAAATAATTGTAAAAAAACAAGCGCCTCAATTACTGGAGAAATACTTTAATAAGAAGAATTATAAAGTTGTGCCTATTATGTTGTCCGGAAATACAGATTGTTACCAACCAATAGAACGAAAATTGAAAATAACCAGAGAACTATTGAAAGTTTTTTTAAAATATAAACACCCGGTTAGTTTGATAAGTAAAAACAATTTAATGCTTAGGGATATAGATATTTTGGCTGAACTGGCCAAAGAAGATCTTGTTCATATTTCTATAACCTTAAATTCTTTAAATGAAGACCTTCGCCTTAAACTGGAACCCCGAACAGTAACGGGTAAAAGCAGGTTAAAACTTATTGAAAAGCTGTCATCTAAAAATATTCCAGTCAGACTAATGCTCTCCCCCATTATTCCTGGTTTGAATAGTGATGAAATACCCTCGGTAATTAAGTTTGCAGCAGAAGCAGGAGCAATGGATGCATCTTATACTTTGGTAAGATTGAACGGCTCTGTAGCAGAAATTTTTAAAGACTGGATTCATAAATCATTTCCACAGCAGGCATCAAAGGTTTTGCACCTGATTGCTGAATGCCACCAAGGTAAGTTAAACGATAGCAGATTTGGATTTAGGATACATGGCGACGGTCATATTGCAGATAGTATTAATCAATTATTTAAAGTATCTGTAAAAAAGTATTTAAGTGGAAGGTCTCTAAAGCCATTTAACCTTACTGCTTTTAAGTCAACGGCAGACAAACAACTAAAAATGTTCGGCTAGAGCTTTTTGCGCAAATCTAAAAATCTTGTATATTTGAACATTAAACCATAATAGTATTTAGTTCAAAAACACTGCATGAGCTCTAATATCAAATCAGTAATTATTGGAACAGGTAGTTTTATACCTGAAAACATTATACCGAACCAACATTTTATTAATCATAAATTCTTTGAGCTTGATGGCCGGTTAATTACCCGGGAGAACCTTGATGTTATATCAAAGTTTAAAGATATAACCGAAATTGAAGAAAGACGTTATGCCGATAAAGAACATTCTGCCTCCGACCTTGGCTATTTTGCAGCAAAAAAAGCTTTGGAATCTTCTGGAGTTGACCCAGAAACATTAGATTATATTATTGTAGCTCATAATTTTGGCGACATCGCACATGGCGTAACAAGAAATAATGTAATTCCAACTTTAGGTGCGAGAATTAAACATAAACTGGAAATTAAAAATCCGAATTGTGTGGTTTACGATCTTCCTTTTGGTTGCCCTGGCTGGTTGCAGGGAATTATTCAGGGCGACTATTTTATAAAGTCCGGCGATGCTAAACGCGTTCTGGTTATCGGAACCGAAACTCTTTCAAGGGTTACAGACCCGCATGACCGGGATAGCATGATTTACGCTGATGGTGCAGGAGCTACAATTTTAGAAGCACAAATGGGTGATAGAGGTATTTTATCTCACAAAACACAATCTCATACCTATTCTGAAGCTTACTACTTATTTTCTGGCAAATCCAGTAACCCAGAGTTTACAGGTGAAGATTTCTTTATAAAAATGCAGGGCCGTAAAATTTACGAGTATGCGATTACAAATGTTCCGCTTGTTATAAAACTGGCTTTAGAAAAATCAGGCAAATCAATACATGATGTTACAAAGGTTTTAGTACATCAGGCTAATGGCAAAATGGACGAAGCAATCTTAAAGCGGCTTTTTAAGCTATATGAGATTTCAACGATACCAAACGGCATTATGCCAATGACGATCTCTAAATTTGGGAACAGTTCTGTGGCCACTATACCGACTTTACTTGACTTAATTTTAAAAGATCAATTTCCTGAGCAAAAAATAAACTCCGGGGATCTGATTATTTTTGCCTCCGTTGGTGCCGGAATGAACATAAACGCGATGGTTTATCAATTTTGATCTAAAATAGTTTAAATCCCTTTAACTATACTCAAAGTTACCTGGTAATAAAAAAGCGGCTAAGCCGCTTTTTTATTTTAAACTACTTTATTGACTTATTGCTTCCTGCGGTTCTTCACCTAAAACAAAACCTTCATCAACTAATATTCTTCCACAATGCTCACAAACTATAATTTTTTTACGCTGACGGATATCTAATTGTCTTTGGGGTGGAATTTGATTAAAACAACCTGAGCAAGAATCACGCTGAATGGTAACTACAGCTAAGCCGTTTTTGGTATTGTTACGTAAACGATTGTAAGCAATAAGTAAGCGTTCGTCTGTTTTTGTTTGCGATTCAGAAGCCTTTTCTAATAGTACCGCTTCTTCTTTTTCAGTCTCAGCCGTTATGGTATCTAACTCAGATTTCTTAGTTTCCAAGTCATTCTTACGGGAAGCAAGATCAGCAAGGGTTTTTTCATAACCTTCTGTTCTGTTGCTTATTTCAAAGGTAAATTCTTTGATTTTTTTTTCTGAAACTTGAACCTCTAAGCCCTGAATTTCTACTTCTTTAGTGATGGCGTCGTACTCCCGATTGTTTTTTACGTCGTTTAATTGAGTTTCGTACTTTTTTGTAGCCGCTAAAGCTTCCTTGATCATGTTTTTACGATTCACTATTGAATCTTCCAAATCATCTAACTCCGCTTTTATTTTTTGAATTCGAGTTTCAAGGCCTGCAACTTCATCTTCAAGATCCAAAACTTCCATTGGAAGGTCGCCACGAATCTGACGTATTTTGTCAATTTGAGTATGAATTGTTTGTAGCTCAAACAGAGCTCTTAATTTATGTTCTACGGTTTGTTCCATCAAATCAGATATTTTATGGGGTTTGTATTTTGTTTTGTTAAATGGAGCGCAAATTTAGGAAATTTTTTTGATATTGATTCCTGCAAAAGTTCTTGTGTAAACTGCTCACTTTCAAAGTGCCCAATATCCGCAATAATGATTTTTTTCTCAGCCTCAAAAAATTCGTGATATTTAAGATCCGAAGTAATAAAAATATCAGCTCCAGCCGTGATTGCCTTTTGTAACAGAAATCCTCCCGATCCACCACATACTGCCACTCGCTTAATTTTCTTATTTAAAAGGGATGTATGTTTGATTACAGCACACTTAAATATTAATTTAATGTGGTTTAGAAAATCCGTTTCACTCATTTCATGTTCGAGATTTCCGATCATTCCAGAACCGACTTCAGAAAAATTATTAGCTAAAGAATAAAGGTCGAACGCAACTTCCTCATATGGGTGCGCCTGATGAAGAGCTGCTAAAACCTGTTGTTCTTTATAATCTGGTAAGATTACTTCTATACGCGTCTCTTTTTCTACGTGTCTGAGTCCTTTATTACCAAGATAAGGGCTTGCGTTCTCGCCCGCAAGATATGTTCCGTTACCATCAACGTTAAAACTGCATTCAGAATAGTTGCCAATATTGCCTGCACCGGCATTAAAAAGCTCCGTTCTTAAATGTTCTGCATGGGACAGAGGAACATAGGTAACCAGCTTTTTGAGCAAATTTCTTTTTGAATGCAGAATGTTGCAATTTTTTAAACCTATAATCTCGCAAATTTTAGAATTGACACCATTTAACACATTGTCAAAATTTGTGTGAATGGCATATAAAGCAATTTCATGTTTAATGGCTTTAATTACCACTCGTTCTACATTATTGCTTCCGGTAAGATTTTTTAAGCCTTTAAAAACAATCGGATGATGCGAAATAACCAGATTGCAACCTCTGGAAATTGCTTCGTCAACAACTTCTTCTGTGCAATCCAATGAAATTAACGCACTGGTTATTTCAATTTCCGGACTGCCGACCAGTAATCCCGAATTGTCGTAATCCTCCTGGTAACACAATGGCGCAATGGATTCTAAAAAAGTGGCCAGTTCCTTGATCAGCATTACAAGAAAAGTATAATGAAATATTTAATTAAAATGGATAACGCTTTTATCTTGAAGCACTATTCATAGAGTGAATCATCTGAGCGCATTCATAAGCCATCTTTTGATTGTAATCTGATGTTAAAGATTTAAAATTAACTAAATCAACGATTGTGCCAACCAGACATAAACCCCCGGTAAAAAAATACAAAATTCCCATCCCTATCTGACCAAGTATAAACCGTTGTACCCCTGCAATAATCACAAAGCCTAAAAGCGTAAATAATAAAATATCCTGTGGATCTTTTCTTTTCCCTGAATAAAATACAATGAAAGATTTTGCCTGTTCTTCATTCATATTCTTCATCACTTGTTCCAGATAGAGAAGTTCACTAGGAGTTACTCCCCTTAAATTCATTACTAAATTTTGGTAGGTCATGTTTAAAGTGGCTGAGATTATAATTTACAAGAAATATAGTGAATAAGTTCCAAATGCGATTTAGGAGGATTAAAAGCGCCGGAATACCGAACCAGTGCTGTTTAATAGAGATAGAAAATTCTAAATGAATTAATGAAATTAATGCCCTCCCAAGACCACAGCCGGGACACCAAGCTAATTTTAAAAGATTAAAAGGGCATATTGTATAATGGTGCGAAGCTGGGTTACTAAATGCCAAAACTGTAATTACTGTAATCCATGCTAATAATTCCAGTGGAAACCTTGGTTTCATTACAAATACTTTTGTTTATTCATTAACGATATTGAAATGGCCAGGTTAAATAAAATTCCAACAATTCCGGCTCCACCAATCCGGCCCATGTAATCTGTATTGAGTACAGATGGAGAATATTGGACATACACTACCGCACAAAACGCGGCAATTACACCCCCAACTATCATAATTTTAAAGCCTTCAAATAAACCTTCAAAAAACTCCATCTTTCCACCATTTATATTATCCCTGAAATTTTTAATTCCAAAAAACAATCCTATAAACGGAATTAAGATAGATGCATACTCTAACAAGGCAAAATTCCCATTTCCCTGGCTGGTTTCATAAACTCCCGCAAGATGAAGAATGAGTATCCAGATACCACTTAAAATGCCAATAATCAGTCCGAATTTTATTGCGTTTCCCATTAGTTAAAGTATAAAATCAAATGTTATTTTAGGTTAAATATCAAGTTTAAAGGTAAATATTTCTTACAGAAATATGCCATCGGCTTTTATTTTAAAGGTATTTAACAGCTTTCTTTATCGTTAATGTATATTTGCCTCGTAATTTTTAACAGTGAACATTCGGGATTTATTAAACCTTTACAAGTCAGATCATCGGGTTGATCATTTGGCTAAAGCATTAAATTCAAATAAGAATTTACGTATTCACTTAAAGGGGCTCGTTGGGTCAAGTGACAGTATTATCTCAGCGGCACTTTATCTCTTGCAGCAAAGGCACATGGTATATGTGATGCCTGACAGAGAAGAGGCTGCCTATTTTTTAAGCGATCTGGAAAATCTTCTAGATAAGGAACTTTTATTTTTTCCCTCCTCCTACAGAAAATCATTTGATTTTACGCTTACAGACAGCGGAAATATATTGCAACGTGCAGAAGTTTTAAATGAATTAAATCATAGTTCAGAGTTCGGAAAGATTATCGTTACTTATCCGGAAGCACTGGCTGAAAAAGTAATTGACCGACAGGCTTTAGAAAAAAATACGCTAGAAATTTCTACAGGAAACAAGCTTGGGATTGACTTTATAAATGAGTTTTTAATTGAATATGATTTTAATCGCGTTGATTTTGTTTATGAACCCGGGCAGTTTTCAATCCGTGGAGGAATTGTAGATATTTTTTCTTTTTCTCATGATCTGCCGTACCGCATAGAATTTTTTGCAGATTTTATTGAAAGTATCAGAACGTTTGAAATTGAAGATCAGCTTTCAGTAAAACAGGTCAAAAGCATCACAATAGTACCTAACGTACAATCAAAATTTTTAACAGAAAATAATATTTCGTTGCTGGAATACATAGATCCTGACACGGTGATATGGTTTAAAGACGTACAATTTTCATTTGATGTAATTAAAGAGGGTTACAAAAAAGCACGCGAATTTTGGAAAGCACTTCCACAGGAAGATAAGCAGCAAAATTCTCACTGGATAGATCCAAAATTTAATTTTACTGACGAGAAGCTGATCGCTGACCAGTTGGGTGAGTTTTCAATAATTGAGTTTGGGAAACAGTTTTTTTATACTTCCAATGAAAATATAGGTTTTGATATTAAACCTCAGCCATCTTTCAATAAAGATTTTAATTTACTGATACATAATATTAAACAAAACGAGGATCAAAAAATAGAAAATTTTATTTTTACTGATTCAACTAAACAGATTGAGCGTCTTTATTCCATATTTGATGATATAGATAAATCGGTAAAATTTACACCGGTTCATTTATCATTGCGGGAAGGATTTGTTGATTTTGGCCAAAAGTTAGCCTGCTATACCGATCATCAAATTTTTGATCGTTATTACAAGTACAAACTTAAAAAAGGGTATGTGCGCTCTCAAGCAATCACACTTAAAGAACTTCGCGACTTAAAACCAGGTGATTATATTACCCACATAGACCATGGAATAGGCAAATACGCTGGGCTTGAAAAAGTGGAAGTAAACGCAAAAACGCAAGAAATGATACGGCTGGTTTATGCTGATAATGATCTGCTTTATGTAAATATTAATTCGCTTAACCGCATCTCCAAATACTCCGGCAAAGATGGCGCAACCCCAAAAATGAATAAGCTGGGAACCGATGTATGGGATAAATTAAAGAAAACTACTAAAAAAAAAGTTAAAGATATCGCCCGGGATTTAATTAAGCTTTACGCTAAACGCAAATCACAAACCGGAAACGCTTTTTATCCTGATACTTATCTTCAAACAGAACTGGAGGCCTCTTTTATTTACGAAGACACCCCGGATCAGGTTAAAGCCACCGCCGATGTTAAAAAGGATATGGAATCACCGCATCCGATGGACCGTCTGGTTTGCGGTGATGTAGGTTTCGGCAAAACTGAAATTGCTATCAGAGCGGCTTTTAAGGCTGTGGCCGATAGCAAACAGGTAGCCATCTTGGTTCCTACAACTATTCTCGCTCTTCAGCATTTTAAAACATTCTCATCGCGATTAGCAGATTTCCCCTGCAACATTGATTACATAAACCGCTTTAAATCAAGCAAACAAATTAAAGAAACCCTTCAAAAACTTGCCGAAGGCAAAGTGGACATCATTATTGGAACACATCGTATTGTGAGTAAAGATGTAAAGTTTAAAGATCTTGGCTTGTTAATTATAGATGAAGAGCAGAAATTTGGTGTAAGTGTAAAAGAAAAGTTAAAGCAGTTTCGGATAAATGTAGATACACTGACTTTAACCGCCACGCCTATCCCAAGAACGCTGCATTTCTCGTTAATGGGGGCTCGCGACCTAAGCATTATCAGCACGCCGCCACCAAACCGGCAACCTGTTCAAACTGAACTTCATGTTTTTAATGAAAAATTAATTAAGGAGGCTGTAGAATTTGAAATTGACCGTGGCGGACAGATCTTTTTTATTCATAACCGGGTTCAGGATTTAATGCAGTTGGGTGGATTAATTTTAAAACTAGTTCCGAAAGCAAAAATAGGAATTGCACACGGACAGTTAGAGGGTGATGCGCTGGAAGACGTGATGATGAAATTTGTAAGCGGAGAATATGATGTTCTGGTTGCCACTACGATCATTGAATCAGGTTTAGATATTGCCAATGCAAATACAATTTTGATCAATCATGCACACATGTTTGGCCTGAGTGATCTTCATCAAATGCGGGGAAGAGTAGGCCGATCTAACAAAAAAGCATATTGTTATCTGCTAAGTCCACCACTTTCTACGTTAACCAGCGAGGCCAGAAAACGCCTGAGTGCGATAGAAGAATTTTCTGATTTAGGAAGCGGTTTTAATGTTGCCATGCGTGATCTGGATATCCGCGGAAGCGGAAACCTTTTAGGGGCAGAACAAAGTGGTTTCATTGCCGAAATAGGCTTTGAGATGTATCATAAAATTTTGGATGAAGCCATTCAGGAACTGAAGGATGACGAGTTTAAAGATTTGTTTACAGATGAAAAACCCCGGCCATTTATTTCTTTTACGCAAGTAGATACGGACCTTGAAGTTTTGATTCCGGATGAATATGTTACTAATATCGGGGAGCGATATAATTTATATACAGAGCTTTCTAAGCTGGAAGACGAAGCACAACTGGCACGTTTTGAACAGCAGCTTATAGACCGGTTTGGCCCGATACCTCCGCCTGTTTATGAGTTATTAAATACCTGGCGTCTTCAATGGCTAGGTAAAATGATCGGTTTTGAAAAAATATCATTAAAGAAAAATACTTTAAAAGGATATTTTATTACGAATCAGCAATCCACATATTTTGAATCAGAGCAGTTTAATAGAGTCTTGCAGTTTGTGCAGGCTCATCCACGAATTTGCAATTTGAGAGAGGTTAAAAAGTCACTTAGGCTGGCTGTGGAACATGTTGGATCAGTGGAAAACGCAATTGAAATTTTACAGGAAATTGCTGTGCCTGTTACTGAAGTCTCCGTATAAAATAAATATACCGGAACAGGCTGAACATTTTTCTTTTAAAATACCCCAGTTAATTTTCGGCCAACTGAAACGTTACCGGAAATGTATACGACGTTCTGACAGGCTTACCCTCAAATGTTCCGGGCTTCCATGCCGGACTATTTTGCAACACCCTTAAAGCTTCTTCATCGCAGCCACCGCCTATGCCTTTAATTATTTTCAGATCTGTAAGCTCCCCGGATTTTTCTACCACAAAACCAATATAAACCTTTCCCTGTGTGTTATTTTCCCGGGCTGATGCCGGATAACGAATATTGGAACCCAAAAATTTGCCAAAAGCGTTTTGACCACCCGGAAATTCAGGTGCCTGATCAACGGAGCCCAAGTCATAAAGTTTGCCTTCATACAAAGCCTCAGTATTGGATGGAGGCGTTACCGTTTCTATGTCTACACCCGGCTCTGTGTAACCGGTTTCTTCACCCAAGCTATCTGGTGTTGTGATAACCGTAAAAGATGAAAAATTTTTTTGTTGAAGTTCCTTAAGTGAAATAATTTTGCCTTCGGAATTTATAATCATTTCGTTCTTTATATCAGCTGACTCTTGCTTACCCCAATCTTTTTTAAAATAACTTACACTGTTCCAATATGTTACAACAAGGTTATCCCCATCCCGGTTAAAATCTAAAGAAGATACAATCCAGTTTTGATTTAAATTTTGCAATTCTCTCAACCTGCTATTGTGAACTTCCAAAAGCCGTGGATAGGTTAAATTGTGATACTTATAATAGGTATCTGTGATGCTTGCGAAATAGCTTGGAGGATCAAAATATCCTTTACGCTGATCGTAATAAAATGCCTCAATAAATTTAATCAATGATCGTTTTACTTGCTCATCATCCATTTCAGAATTTTTATCAAGTAATCCATTCCGGTTATCAATTACGGTTATGGTTTCTTCTTCGTTAGAAAACAACGTGTTTAAATCTTCGACAAAAAATGTCAGATAACCCATAACCCCAATAACAATTCCAAAAAAAATGGCCATGTAAAGCAGTGAACGATCTTTTTTAACGGGTTCGTTTTCAGATATCTTAGAAGGTTGACGATTAGAATTTTCTTCCATTTACTTTTACGGTAATTATAGGAACCTATACTAAAAATCGTTCCATAGCATTTAACCTACAGATTTTTTTCAATGGTACACGGCTCAATAAGCTTTAACAATCTGCAAATAAACGAATACTAAAGGTGCGGCTAAAAACAACCCGTCAAACCTGTCCAGCAGGCCTCCGTGGCCAGGCAATATGGTTCCTGAATCTTTTACAGACAGGCTACGCTTTAACATGGATTCAGACAGATCACCGAAACTTCCGGAAATTACAATTATGGAAGAAATAGTTAGCCAGTTTATTAAATCTGGATCACTTAAAAAAAAATTGAAGGTGCCTGCTGCAAGTAAACTGGTTAAAAAACCGCCGGCAAAACCTTCCCAGGTTTTTTTAGGAGAGTGCCTCTCAAACAGTTTATGCTTACCAAATTTTATCCCGAACAAGTATGCCCCGGTATCCGTAGACCATAGCAAAATTAAAAATCCCAACGGATATTTTATTGAATAACCTGCCTCCGAAAAAGCCATTGCATAAAAAAAACAAAATGGTACTACGGTGTATAAAACACCGAATATGGTATAAGCCATATTGTGAATCGGGGTTTGTTTTTTGCGGTATAGTTCTGAAACAATAATTATTATTATACAGGGAATTAAAAATAAAAAATAAATGAATGTTTGCTCCAGCAGGTAGAACAGGATTACCGATACAAAAATAAAGAGCGCAAGTAAAAATCCCAGTATTCTGTTTGGCCTTATATCTGTATTTTTAAACAACCGGTAGAATTCATCTAAGCTTAAAATACTCAGTATTAAAAAGAAAACCGAAAAAAAGTACGGCCCCGACAGAATGGAAATCAGCATGACGGTAACAAAAAAAACCCCTGTAATTACTCGTGACTTCATTAATTAAAGCTGGTTTTTGATAATAATTTCCAGTGCCTGCTGAAAATAATCTTTGTGAATATATACTTCTACTTCACCTATACGATACGGAAAACCTTGTTTGTTAAGTAGTATAGCATCCATATTCTCATCCGTTAGTACATGCCTTACCATTTCTGATTTAAAAAAATCATGGGATGTATAAATTTTAACCCAATCTTGCTCCATTACCTTTTTCTAATACTGTATTTCTCTTTTTTGCGTTCTGATAAAAACCCCAAAGAAAGACAGCGGTTGCCAGTAAACTTAATACGTAAATAAACCATGAGCTTTTTTCAGGTTGATCTAATTGATCCAGACTTTTTCCTTGTTGTTGATAAACATAGGCGGTAATAACAGCCGCGGCATTATTAACAAAGTGAGCCAAAATTGGCAACCACAAAGTATTGCTCCATACCAACAAATATCCAAACATGGCTCCCAATAACATCCTTGGAATAAAACCAAAAAACTGCATATGAATTGCGCTAAAAATGATGGCTGTAGTCCAAACTGCCAGGTGATTATTTTTAAACAGATCTTTAAATATTCTTTGAAAACAACCTCTGAAAATTAATTCTTCACCAATTGCAGGGATTACAGCGATCATGATCAGGTTAACCATTAATGCAGTTACTGTTTTCATTGTTAAAAGCTGCTTTGTTAATTCAGCCATCTGATTTTCCTGATTGCGCATCCACTCTTCCGCATTTTTTAAAATGGCCGGAAGTTTCATGTTTCTGTTGATCTCAATTGAAAGCTCAATGAGAGGAGTAGAGAAAAACATGATAATTATTGTAAATAAAAATAAAACGGGAACAGCCGTGTTTAATTTTAAGTAGCTTCTCCAATCAGAATCTGCTAATCTTGCATAAATGATCGCGGGGGCTACAAATGTTCCAATACTCGAAAATATTTGAACCAGCTTAATTAAAGGTTGATTGCTTAGATCGCTGCTTAAAAACTTCGTTACTTCCGAAAATCCATAAATTATTCCGGCTGTTAGCAATCCTGTTAAAGTAAAAACAAAAGCACATACCAGAATGATTAAAAGCAACAAGATCAGTGAAACAAAAGGATGACGTTTGGTTGACCCGTAATCAGGCATGATACATAATTATTTGTAATTTTGACGCTTAAATGCGCTTTTTAAAATTGCGATGAAGATAGCTAATGTCTGTTAAGATTGGAAATATTGATTTGGGCGAGTTCCCATTATTGCTTGCCCCTATGGAGGATGTGAGCGATCCGCCGTTTCGTTATGTTTGCAAAAAAAACGGTGCGGACTTGATGTATACCGAGTTTATTTCTTCGGAAGGATTAATCAGAGATGCCTATAAAAGCCGTCAGAAACTTGATATTTTTGAATATGAGCGGCCCATTGGAATTCAAATTTTTGGAAGCGATATTGAAAGTATGCGTGAAGCAACCCGCATTGCTTCTGTTGTCGAACCTGATCTGATTGATATAAATTATGGCTGCCCTGTTAAAAATGTTGCCTGTCGTGGGGCCGGGGCCAGCTTACTCCAGGACGTTGATAAAATGGTTAAGATGACCAAAGCTGTTATTGAATCAACGCATTTGCCCGTAACGGTAAAAACCCGTTTGGGCTGGGACGATCAAACAAAAAATGTTTACGAGGTTGCGGAAAGATTACAAGACATTGGTATTAAGGCATTAACGGTACACGGACGTACACGATCGCAAATGTATAAGGGACAAGCAGACTGGTCTATTATAAGGGATATTAAAAAAAATCCTAGGGTGTTTATTCCAATTTTTGGAAACGGTGATGTGGATAGCGTAGAAAAAGCCGCCAATTGGCGTATGGAATACGAAATTGATGGAATCATGATCGGCAGAGCCGCTATTGGTTACCCATGGATATTTAGAGAAATAAAACATTATTTTAAAACCGGAGAACGTTTGCCTGGACCAACCTTAAATGAAAGAGTGCAAGTTTGCCGTACCCACCTTGAGAAATCGATTGCCTGGAAAGGTCCTAAAACTGGTATTTTTGAGATGAGAAGACATTACGCCAACTATTTTAAAGGTATCCCAGATTTTAAACTTTATCGCATGAAATTAGTCTCACTTGAAAACATTGAAGACATAATTTCTGTTCTTGAAGAAATAGAAGTTCAATTTGAAAATGAAATTGCCTAAATATTTGATTTTTGTTTGAGCCAAATATTCCTATATTGATTTAAAAATTTATTTATGGTAACTGAAATTACTGAAGGCGTTAAAGTTTCTGTTGAAACTATTTATCAACCAGAATATTCAAACCCGGCAAATGAGCACTTTATGTTTGCTTACAAAGTCAATATTGAAAATTTAACAGAATATAGTTTACAATTGCTTAACCGTCATTGGCAAATATTTGATTCCAGTGGAGCCCATCGTAAAGTTGACGGTGAAGGTGTTGTTGGACAACAACCTGTTATAGAGCCAGGCGATAATCATGAATATGTTTCTGGATGTAATTTAAAAACAGACATGGGTAGTATGAAAGGAAGCTACGAAATGAAACGCGTTGTTGATGAAGAAAAATTTGATGTTAACATTCCTGAATTTTATCTGATTGCCCCTTACAAACTGAACTAATTTTTATCATAAAAAAAAGTCCGTTTGACTAAACAAACGGACTTTTTTTTGTAATTAATTTTTAGTTTCTTCTATTTAACAGCATACTGCCATAGTAAACCAAGGTGGCCAATGAGCCTAAAGCGGCCACTACATAAGTCATGGCGGCCCACCATAAAGCATCTTTAGCCTGATCGTGCTCTTCATTCCCCTGCATAACTCCTCTATTTAATTCAAGCCATACCAGCGCCCTATTGCTGGCATCAAACTCTACCGGTAAGGTAATAAAAGCAAATATGGTTACAAGTGCCAGTGCAGCAACTCCAACAGCTAATATCATTGGGTTACCCGAAAACATGAGTAATATCACACCAATCATTAACGTCCATTGAACAACTTTTGAAGCAACATTAACTGCAGGTACAACTGCAGATCTAAATTTTAGCCATCCGTACGCTTTGGCATGTTGAACAGCATGTCCACATTCGTGTGCTGAGACAGCCGCCGCTGCAACACTCCGACCATTGTAAACCTCCGGACTTAAATTAACAGTTCGATCTGCCGGATTGTAATGATCTGAAAGTTGACCTTCAGCAGAAATAATTTTTACATCAGAAATGCCGTTATCAGCAAGCATTTTCTCTGCAATGTCTTTGCCGCTTAAACCAGAAGCAAGCGGCATTTCTGAGTACTTTTTAAATTTATTTTTAAATCGCCATTGCACTATAAAACTTACAAGTGCGATACCTATCATTAAAATTATCCCTATATTCATTTTTGTCTTTTAACAATGGTTATTCAAAAAGCATTCCGAATATAGCTCCCATAATTTCCTCTTAAATATATTACAATAACGGCCTATATCCGGGCTTTCGCCAACAACAAATAAAGGTTTAATAATGCATAGCAACTATTCTTATTGGGAAGATAAAACATTTTTTAAGCATTACGATGTGATTGTAATTGGTAGCGGAATAGTTGGTCTAAATGCTGCTTACCAATTAAAATTTAAAGAGCCAGTGTTAAAGGTTGGTGTTATTGAAGCTGGGTTTTTGCCAACCGGGGCAAGCACCAAAAACGCTGGTTTCGCATGCTTTGGAAGCATATCTGAAATACTTAATGAATTAAAAACCTCAACTGAAGAAGAAGTTCTTGAGGTTGTTGAAGCACGATGGAAAGGCCTTGTAAAATTAAAAATGATTTTGGGTGAAAAAGCCATTGATTACCAAAATTTTGGAGGTTATGAAGTTTTTAAGGGCGGTGAAGAATTTTCTTCACTAACATGTATAGAAAACATTCCATACTTCAATAAACTATTTAAAAGCATAACCGGCCAAACTGACATATATGCAGTTGCAAATAAAAATAAAGCTGCCGTTTTTGGCTTTAGCCATGTTAATTCAATGATCTACAACCGATGTGAGGCTCAAATTGATACAGGTAAAATGATGTCCGCACTTTTAGGTAGGGTTCAAGAAGTAAATACGCCCGTTTTTAACAATTGCAAATTATTAGAGATTATCCATCAAGAAAACCACGTTATTTTAAAAACGAATCAGGGAGTTTTTAAAACTAATAAAGTAATTATTGCAACCAATGGCTTTATCAATGAATTCTATCCTGATTTGCAAGTTTTTCCTGGTCGCGGACAGGTTTTAGTTACTCAACAGATACCTACTCTAAAGATAAAAGGGACTTTCCACTATGATAAAGGATTTTTCTATTTCAGGAATATTAATAATCGTATTTTACTTGGTGGCGGACGCAACATTGATTTTAAATTAGAGGAAACAACCCAAGCAGGGATTACAGATCAGGTTCAATCAGCATTAGAAGAACTTTTGTATGAAACAATAATCCCTGATGAAAAACCCATAATTGAGTATCGTTGGAGCGGAGTGATGGCATTTGGGAATGAATTAAAACCCATTATTAAAAAATTGGAACCCAACGTATTTTGTGCTGTTCGATGCAATGGGATGGGTGTTTCGATGGGAAGTTTGTCCGGCCAACAAGTTGCTGATCTGGTCTTAAACGAAATGTAAAACCATTTAAAAAATCTAAAATTTTTAGTTATTTTCCCTTTAATTTAGATGTAATTTTTAAATTTGTGGTAAAATATTTAGTAATGGAAATAACTGTTTTAATAACTTCCGCTATCATATTATTGGTGTCATTACTTTTATACTTAAAGCGGCCTAAAGTTTTAACGAATGATCTTGATCTGCTTCAAATTAATGAATTGCGATCTGAAAATAACCAATTAACACTTCTTCTTGCCAGAACCGAGGAACGATCAGCCATTTTCAAAGCAGAACATGAGCGTATCATTATTGACCTTAATGGGGAACGGGAAAAGCTCTCTGAAGCAAATAAGTCACTGGAAAGTTCCAGATCTTATTTTAAAGCTCAGCAGGAAAAAATATCGGAATTGAACCAGGAAAGAGATAAGAACCAGGAAAAATTTAACAAAGATTTTGAACTGATCGCATCCAGGATTTTGGAAGAAAAAACTACAAAGTTCACAGAACAAAACAGAGCTAATCTGGACATACTTTTAAATCCCTTAAAAGAAAATATTAAAGCCTTTGAAGATAAAGTAGATAAAGTCTATAAAATTGAGGCTGATGAGCGAAATATACTGAAAGGTGTAATTACCCAATTAATGGATCTCAATAAAATGATGAGTGTAGAAACTCAAAATCTTACAAAAGCATTAAAAGGAGATAGTAAAAAGCAAGGAAATTGGGGGGAAATGATCCTTGAAAGGGTTCTTGAAAGATCTGGGCTGGTCAAAGATCAGGAATACCGTATTCAAGCCAGTATGCAGTCTGCGGATGGAAATAGATTTCAGCCTGACGTAATCATTGATCTCCCGGATAACAAACACTTAATTATAGATTCTAAAGTTTCACTCATTGCTTATTCCCGCTTTGTAGATTGTGAAACTGATCTAGAGAAGGATACGCACATTAAACAGCATATTTCTTCTCTTAAGAACCATATAAATGAACTCTCTGGCAAGAATTACAGTGATCTATATAAAATTAATTCACCTGATTTTGTAATGCTGTTTATTCCGATAGAATCCTGTTTTAGCATTGCGGTTCAAAAAGATACTGAAATCTTCAATTACGCGTGGGATAAGCGGGTTGTTATTGTTAGTCCTTCAACACTTCTGGCCACTTTAAGAACTATTGCAAGCATTTGGAAGCAGGAAAGACAAAACCGAAATGTAATGGAAATTGCCCGCCTGAGCGGCGACATGTATGATAAATTCGTAGGTTTTGCAGGCGACATGGAAAGTATTGGTAAAAATATCAAGCAAAGTCACGAATCATATGAAAAAGCGGTCAATAAGTTATCTACAGGCAGGGGTAATTTAGCAGCAACTGCAGAAAAAATTAAAAAATTGGGCGCTAAAACAGGAAAACAAATTGATCAGAAATTTTTAACTGAGGTTGAAGATTAGTTTTTAGATTTAAAAGTATTCCACCCCTGTGCTTTAATCTCATGAACAATTTCAGATTTAGATATTAGATTACAACCCGCAGATTTTTCTGTTATATGCCCTATGATTGTAATGTCTGCACTATTTTTAATCTTTTCGTAATCAGATTGTTTAATGGTAAAAAGTAATTCGTAATCTTCCCCGCCGTTCAAAGCACAAACGGTGGGATCAATACCAAATTCTCTGGCTGTATCATAGGTCATCGGGTCAATGGGTATTTTTTCTTCGTATAATTTACACCCTTTATCAGATTGTTTACAGATATGAAGTATCTCAGAGGCAAGTCCGTCAGACACGTCAATCATCGAAGTTGGTAATACACCAATATCTCTTAAAACCTCAATAATATCTTTTCTTGATTCTGGTTTTAATTGACGCTCAACTATATAATCTTTACCTTCCAGGTTAGGTTGAATCTGCGGATTTTCAAGGTAAATGCCTTTCTCTCTTTCTAATAATTGTAATCCGATATAAGCCCCGCCGAGGTCTCCTGAAACACAAATCAAATCACCTTCTCCTGCACCGTTCCGGTAACATATTTTATTCTCATCCACGTAACCGATACTGGTTACACTAATAATTAAACCTTGTTTTGACGAGCTGGTATCGCCGCCCACCAAGTCAATATTATATTTTTCACAAGCAATTGAAATTCCAAGGTAAAGCTCTTCTACAGCTTCTAATGGGAATTTACTTGAAATCCCAATAGAAACAGTAACCTGGCTGGGAGTGCCATTCATGGCATATATATCACTCAAATTAACTTGAATCGCCTTATAACCCAAATGTTTTAGAGGAGTATACGCCAAATCAAAATGGATTCCTTCAAGTAAAAGATCTGTTGATATCAGCGTTTTATTTCCCTCAAAATTTAAAACTGCTGCATCATCACCAACTCCCCTTATCGTAAATGGATGATTGATTTTGAAATTTTTTGTCAGATGCTCTATCAGGCCAAATTCACCCAGCTCCTCAATTTCAGTAACTCCCTTATTTTCAAACATCGAATTATTTTTAGATTGATATTTTCTATTCTTTTTTAAATTTATACCCTTCAAAAAACTTGTATTGTGACCGTTAAATATGAATTAATACAACTATAAAACACTATTTTTTATAATCAGTTACAAAACTCATGTCTTAGTTAGTCCTATTATAAGATTTAATTATTTTGTCCAAAGGAGGTAAATATTTTTTTACTTCAACCAGCTTTATTAAATTCAGACATTTACGACTGGCACAGACTCAAATAATTTACACAGCTTAAACCTTCAAACTTACAGCCCGTACCTTGCTGAAATTTCTAACATACGCTCAATTGGTTTTTGAGCTTTTAAAATGATATCCATTGGCACTGTAACTTCCGGAAGCCCGTTTTTTAAACACAAATAAAGCTTTTCTAAGGTATTACGTTTCATATGCGGACAATCATTACAAGCACATGCATTATTTGGAGGTGCAGGAATAAAAACCTTATCCGGATTGGCTTTTTCCATTTGATGAATAATACCGCTTTCTGTAGCTACAATAAATTCTTTTGCTGGGCTACTAATCGTGTATTTTAACAAACCGGTTGTAGAACCAATGTAGTCGGCCATCTGCAAAACCACTTCTTCGCATTCCGGATGAGCTATAAATTTGGCCTCCGGATGGCGCTCTTTCAACTTAAATATTTTCTTCTTCGAAAATATTTCGTGAACCATGCACGCACCGTTCCATAAAACCAAATCTCTACCTGTTTTTTTTGCCACCCAAGCTCCTAAATTCTTGTCTGGCCCAAATATAATTTTTTGATCTTTTGGTAAACTTTCAACTATTTGAACCGCATTTGTTGAGGTACAAACAATATCACTTAAAGCCTTTAATTCTGCCGTACAATTTACATAGGTAATAACCAAATGATCCGGATATTTTTCTTTAAACTTTTCGAATAACTTAGGGGGACAACTGTCTGATAACGAACATCCTGCCTTTAAATCTGGTAGTAAAACTATTTTATAAGGTGATAATATTTTGGCTGTTTCCGCCATAAAGTGAACTCCTGCAAAAACTATAACATCAGCATCTGTTTTTGCCGCTTCTTGCGATAATCCCAAACTATCGCCTATGTAATCGGCTATATCCTGGATATCCGGTTCCTGGTAATAATGGGCTAAGACTACAGCATTTTTCTCCTTTTTTAATTTTTTAATTTCATCAAACAAGTCCAGTGTTGGATCAATTGGCTCATCAATAAATCCCTTAATATTTAACTCTTCGAAAGTATTCATTCTTAACGTCATCAATAAATACAATTATTATTTATATAAATTACTTATTGTTTATTAGTGTGTTGGTAGTGTTGGAAAGTTCATACACATTTATTAGAGGATTTTGTTTTTAATTATTTGTTAACAATTTTTTAACATTATTACCATTTTAATTTCTTGATTATGAGGCACTAATAATAAATAATATATTTTTAAATAAGTTATTTGTGCAATTATTTGTTTATCGAAAAAGTTGAATAACATCACAAGTAGGCTCATAACTTTATCAAAAATAATTTAAATTTAACATGGCATCATAATAAGTCTGTAAGTTTTACAATAAACAGAGGGGTTGTTACACAATATTAACATCTTTGATGTAGTTGTTAACAGCCTTATAAGGCCTAATGCCGCTCATATTTAACAGATGACTAAATGAATAGTTTATTTAGTACGTTTCTTATAAAAGTTTAATGAAGGATATAGATTTTTTAGTTGTAGGTTCTGGAATTGCAGGTTTAAGTTTTGCGCTAAAAGCAGCTAAACATGGAAAGGTTTTAATTATTACCAAAGCTAATGAGGATGAATCAAATACAAAGTATGCACAGGGTGGTGTAGCCGTCGTTGTTGACAAGGAGGATTCTTTTAAGAAACATATTGAAGATACTTTAATAGCCGGTGATGGATTGTGTGATGAAGGTATAGTTGAGATGGTTGTTAAGGAAGGGCCTCAGCGTATAGATGAAATAATCCAATACGGTACTCATTTTGATAAAGATAAGAATGGAATTTTTGATTTGGCAAAAGAAGGTGGCCACTCAGAACACAGGGTTTTGCATTATAAGGATATTACGGGTTTTGAAATTGAACGAGCATTGTTGGTAAGGATACACGAGGAACCCGATATTGAAATTTTAACACATTACTTTGCAATAGAATTAATTACGCAGCACCATTTAGGTGTTTTTGTTGATAAAAGTACAACGGATATTACCTGTTATGGTGTTTATGCATTAAATACCGTAAACAATAGTGTTGAGAAAATACTATCAAAAGTTA
>JACMND010000141.1 GCA_014378705.1 Pedobacter sp.
AGCGTTGCAAAAATGCGATGTTTTTTGCAGAAATACAAGTAATTGCAGGATCAGACAAAATTATAGTTTGCCTGATAACTGCAATAAAGTAGTTTTTGAAATAATGTTTGGTTATTTACGGTTTCCGAATAAACGGAGTAGCATTAGAAAAAGGTTGATAAAATCAAGATAAAGTGTTAAGGCTCCCATGATCACCATCTTTTTGGCAGAGGCATCACCGTATTCTAAACCTTCGCCAATGCGTTTAAGTTTCTGTACATCGTATGCTGTTAATCCTACAAAAACTGCTACACCAATAAAACTGATGATGTAATCTAACTGGCTGCTTTTTAAAAACCAATTTACCACGCTGGCAATTACAATCCCGATAAGGAACATGAAAAGGATAGAACCAAATTTAGTTAGATCTTGATTCGTGGTATACCCAGCAAAAGCCATTACACCGAAAAGTACAGAGGCCGATATAAAACAGGTATATACTGACGAACTGGTATAAATCAGTAAGATTACGCTCAGACTGATTCCGGTAATTGCGGCGTATGCTACAAATAACAAGGCCAGGACCGGGAAAGACAGTCGGTTTAAACCAAAAGATATAAGTAAAACAAACGCAAGCGGTGCAAACATGGCTGCTTTCCCCAAACCTGTCATAGAGCCGGTTTGGGTATCGTACAAGTACGCCATTAAACTAGCATCTACCGAAAAATAATAGGCCAGAGACGCTGATAAGCCGAGGGCGATGAACATCCATAGAAATACATTTGGAAGGAAGTTTTTGGATGTGATTTCCCCGTCTTGATGAACTAACGGGTTTTGATTGATCTGATATGGAGTTTGCTGTGATGACATAGTACATCTAAATTAAAGAATTGTAACGTAATAAATTATTTTTGGATTTCAAATTAAGATTTAGTTACATTAAGATGAAGTAGTGGGTATTAGTTATAGAAAAATCCGCTATTGCCACCTTCAAAACGTGGGTTTACCACATTGTTAAATATGGAACCGAAGCGGTAGCGAACTCCAAAACTGGTGTAAAAAGAATAGTTTGAATTTAATTGCCGTCTTCTTGTCAGAAGATCTTCGTTGGTGGCATTGCCTTTAATTATATTAAGCTGATCGCGTTGAAACGCATAATAACCATTAAAATTAAGTGATAATCCTTTGTATAATCTGAGATCGGTATACGCAGAAAATGATAAATTATTTTTTCTGGCATCATGAAAATAATGGCCAAATGAGGTAGAGCCGCTTACCTGTCCCCACTTTTGATTGAAACTGATGTCTAAAGAAATGTTTTGCTGAAATCTTAACTCCTCTTTTTGCAGAAATATCGTTTCTTCTTTATAATTAAAATATCGGGGCCCAACTTTATACATCAATCCTACATAATGATTTGTTGACTCTTTATATGGAAATAAATTATATTCAATAGTTGGGGTAATGGATACAAAAGCATCATAGTTACTGTAATCAGATCGTTGCCCAAAGAAGTAGGCTCCTGCAGAAAAGTGGTCATTTATCGACCAAACAGTTGTGTTGTTTGCAAAGTAATTTTCGTTTGTAAACTTAAATTCATTTACTCCTTCTCCAAATCTGTTCTTGTTTCTGTTGTAGCTTATATTTGTGGTTGTTTTGTGTTTCTCGCTTACACGGGATGCCGAAATACCCGTACTAAAGCTGTTTGAAGCATAATTTTTATCCCCATTTAAATAACCATTTAATCTGAGGTTTATGACCCATAAATTCCACGGATCTTTTTTAAGGGTATCAGCATTGCTTTTATTGGCCGTATCAATTTTAAAAGATATTTGAAGTTCTCTTGCTTTCGCAGTTCTTGCAAAATATTTAACGAGGCCTAATTTTAATGTTTGCACGGCAATGCTTCTGTCTTCATCATCCGTAGCTGTTGCTTGCCGGATGTAGGATAAAGTATCATTCACACCTTTAAAATTTTCCTGCCCGTTAAACTGAAGGTTGTACTCCCTTCCGCCGCTTCCGGTAGCCTGCGAAGTAATTAAGACGTAAACATTGGCTTGAAAACGGTCATTGACATAATCAATAAACGTAATTTCTCTTTTTATATAATCTTTATCGCAGTAAGATTGGCAGTCGATATATACCCGCAGATTATCATTTGTTTTATTTTGGGAAAAACCTGCAGTAAATTTAAAAACACAGCAAATAAAAAATATAGAGAAATAAAGAAATTTCATAGGTCGGATTGTTTTGCCGAATTTACGAAAACATACCTTTTAACCAACTATGACAAGTAACTGTTGAGTTACAAACAAAGAATTAGGTGAGCCGTTTGGTCAATTGTTCTTCTACCAACTTAAAAAATTGTGCCGGTTTTAAGTTGCGCCAGTTTATATCGTCAAGGGCTCCACCAAAGTTTATATAATAGTCGATGTTATTTCGTTTGAACTCGTTAATGACATGATCCCGGAAATTGATTCCGGCAATCCAGCCGTCTTCCACATCCTGAAACCATTCTTCGTAGTAGCAATCGTCTGAAGAATGGAAATTAAGCACATTTTCGCCGATCAGTAAAAACTTGTTTAAGCCCGAATCAATCATTAACTCCAGTATTTCGCGTTTTAAGAGCATTATATCATTGTGCAGTGTGTCATTCCACTCACCAATAAATTCGATGATACAATAACCCAGTTCATAGTCTGCATAAATTACTTTCATGTAAAGCGTTTGGGATCCGAAAAAATCCCATTGCGGGTGTATGTAATAATTGTATATCTGCTTGTCAAACGTAAATTCGCTGTACTGGGTATGATAAAAAGGTGAGCGCTTGTCGTCAGCCGCAACGTAATCATCACGCCATTTATAATATGGTTCAATATCGTGCATGGGGGAATTGGTAAATCAATGTGCAGGTGTACAGATTTAATATGCAGATATGCGGGGAAATAAATAATGGCATGACATCTGAATCAAAGCTTGATTTAACTTGCACATTTATATATTATTTATAGTTTTCTACAGCCTTGCGTACACTACCATATTTATTTAAAAGTTGGCGTGCAGTTTCTATATCTGTATTTGTAGATTCCATAATCATATTAACGGCCCGGCCAAACAATTTATGATTGCTAAGTTGCATATCGAACATTTTGTTTCCTTTAACCCGTCCCAATCTGATCATTACCGACGTGCTGATCATATTTAACACAAGTTTTTGGGCGGTGCCAGATTTCATACGGGTGGAACCAGTTACAAACTCCGGGCCTACAATCACCTCGACCGGAAATTTTGCTGCGGCTGCAACCGGGCTATCTTCATTGCAAACAATACATCCGGTTTCTATGCCCATTTTATTCGCCTTTGTCAATCCACCTAATACATAAGGCGTAGTGCCGGAGGCGGCAATCCCAATTAAAAAATCTTTGGCATTTATGTGGTAAGCGCTCAGGTCATTCCATGCTTGCTGATCATCGTCTTCGGCGTTTTCAACAGCTTTACGGATGGCTTTGTCGCCGCCGGCGATAATTCCCACAACCATATCAAACGGTACGCCATAGGTTGGCGGACATTCTGATGCATCCAAAACGCCCAGACGGCCGCTGGTTCCTGCCCCAATATAAAACAAGCGTCCGCCCGATTGCATTTTTTCTACAATCACTTCAACCAGCTTTTGAATCTGCGGAAGTTCTTTTTCAACAGCGTAAGCAACTGTTTTGTCTTCCTTATTTATTCCTTCAAGAAGTTCCTTAACAGGCTTTTCTTCAAGATTATTATAGTTTGATGCCTCTTCAGTTAGTTTTTTCATGGTAGGTTCAATTTGTAAAATTCGGGATATTTTCTATAAACCGGAAATCTATCAACAATAAAAAAATCCCACCCTGAGATAACAGAGCGGGATCAAATCATTTACAGTAACTTAAAAAGAAACTCCAAAACCTGCCGTAAACATGCGTGGCAAACTTACGCGGATACCTTCTGGTCTTCTGGTTGTAATATACCGCTGATCAGTTAAATTTTTAATGGCTATGTTAAATGTGGCTTGCGTTTTTGGAATGTTATAAAAAGCGTTTGCATCCATAATAAATCTGCTTTTTAAAGTTCCAATTCTTCCATTTGACGAAGCAATTTCTGTATTTAGCTCATCAGTAAATTGCTTACCGATGTAATTTCCTGAAATTTGGAAGCCGAGTCCTTTATTGAGATTCATCGATATCGCATTCCAGATCATTAACTTTGCTGAGTAAGGAAGCTGATTGTCCTTAACATTTACGGCCACTCCATTTCTGGATATAAAACGATTGGAATTGTATGTAGAATTTTGAATTGTAGCGTTTGATTCAAAAGCAAAACTGTTGGCAGATCCCAAAATTTTGCCCATATCTATCTTAAAAGATGCTTCCAAACCCCTGTGTAATGTTTGACCGCCATTCACCACACCGGTGGCGTTTACATTACCTGATGAATTTGAAACCGGTATGATCTGATTTTGAAAGTCGAGTATAAAACCAGTAACTTCTGCACTTATATAATCAACAAAGTTAAGGCGGGTTCCGAGTTCATAATTGGTACTTATTTCGGCATCCAGATTATAAGGCTGACCGCTTGAAGTTATGGCATCTTTAATACGCGGAGGAGCAAATCCTTTATGGATTCCGGCAAATAGATTCACGTTTTTGTTTACTTCGTACGTTGTTCCGACCCCTGGGATAAGGGCAGAAGTACGGTCATTAGCGATAATGTTGGTATCTCTGACTACATTATTTACATTATTTATTTGAAATCTTCCACGTAAGATATTGCGGTCATAATTAAAGTTTTCCATACGCAAACCGCCGGTTACTGAAAATTTGGAACTGATATTTATCTTGTTTTGAATGTATGCGCTAAAAGCTCTGCCAGTTCTGATTTCACGATCACGCGTAGCTCCGTCAGGTGTTGTGGCATCTGTACCAATTACAAACTGTTCATTGGCTTTCTCATATAAGAATCGAGCGCCCGTTTCCAGGTCATTCTCTAAATTGAATAAGCGGTGTTTGACACTTAACCGGGGCTCAATACCAGCTACTTCAAACTGTCGGTTGCGGTTTCCTGTAGAATTGAGCATGTAAACAGCGCCATTTGTTACCGTTGGATCGCCCCAGATTACGCCGGTTTGATTGGTAGAAGTTGAACTGAAAGAGAAATCCTGGCGCTGCCAGTTACGTTTCGTAGTATAACCGAATGCGGTAGTTTTTAAACTTATACCTGGTTTAATCTGTAGTTGGTGGGTTGCGCTGGCAGAAAATCGTTTGATGGGCAATCTATCTGAAGCAGACATGCGAACAAAATCCTGATCTCCCCGGTCAAACATTGTTTGCGTTAACCCAAGGTATGTAGAATTTGATATTTCATTATAATATCCAAACTTTAATCCCAGGGTAGAACCGGAGTTGATGTCAATTTTTATTTTTGCGGAAATGTCATTTAATGAAAATTGAGTAGGACCTAAATCATCTGCCCTTTTATGAAGGTAAGAGATGATAAAACCGGTTTTACCGATCGTATTTCCATACGTGCCAAAACCAGAAAAGTATCCTTTATCTGCTCCCATCAATTTAATTCGGGTGGTTTGTTTTAGAGGAGGATCAGCAGTAAAAAAATTCACTATTCCTCCAATAGTTTGAGGGCCGTACAAAATTTGGCCGCTACCTTTCAATACTTCAATACCGGCCATTTTATCAATAGAAGGCGTAAAGTACATTTCCGGTTCGCCATATGGGCCTAAAGCAATTGGTACCCCATCTTCCAGAATTAAAACATTCCGACTTCTGTCTGGGTCTAAACCACGTATTCCTATATTAACTCTTAAGCCAGCACCTTCTTCGTCAACCACGTTTACACCGGTAACTTTTCGTAAAACTTCATTCAAACTAACAGGTGCTAGATTTTTTATCTCTTTGGAATTTATTAAAGTTGCTGAACCAGGTACTTTGTTAATTATTCCATCCCTTCTTCCTAAAATAATAACCTGTGGCATTTCTATGCGACTGCTGTCTGCAGATGTTGAATCCGGCAGGTTGGGTGTTTGACCAAAAGAAAATATTGAACCGCCAAGGCAGATAATTGCAAGTAAAAAGTGCTTCATTTTATTTAGACTAATTTTAAATAACATGCAATGTTACATCTTAATTTTTAAAAATTCAAATTATTTAGATTCATTATGAATAATATTACCATCAATTATAAAATGGCTTGCATGATGTTAAAAAACTTTAAATAGATTTGGTTTTTATTGCGAAATGGGAGTGTTAACAAAGAAAAATATAGCTATAGCCGCTGGTTATTCCGCGGTTTTAGTTTTGGGAATGCTGCTGGGCCCCAAATTTAGTAAAGAGGATTCTAATACCAGGAACGGGTCATTTCTTCCATTTGGTTTGGGAGACAGATCAGGGAAAATTGAAAAGATTATTAGAACGATAGAGGAAAATTACGTTGACTCAATAAAAATTGACACCATACAGGATAACGCGATAGAAGACATCGTAAGTCAATTGGACCCGCACACTTCCTACCTTCCACCTGTTGAAGCAAAATTGCTTTTTGAGGATCTGGAAGGAAATTTTAACGGTATTGGTATCGAATACTTTATTTTAAGTGATACCATTCTGGTTACTTCTGTTACTGCCGGAGGACCTGCAAGTAAATCAGGCCTGCTTCGTGGAGATCAAATCCTTAAGATAGACAATCAGACCGCCGCTGGAAAAGAAATTGGTTCAACTAAGATCATAGAAAAAATTCGGGGCAAAAACGGCACAACCGTTCAATTGGCAATAAAACGTGGCAATCAATTAAAAACATTAGATATTGTTCGTGATAAAATTGTGATCAGCAGTATTGATGTTTCATACATGCTAAATAAAGAAACTGGTTACATTAAAATCAGCCGTTTTGGGGATCAGACTGATGAGGATTTTATCCGCACAATTCAAAAACTCCAAAATGAAGGATTAAAAAGCCTTTTGCTCGATCTGCGTCAAAACGGTGGTGGGTATCTTAATTCGGCGACCAGACTGGCCGACCAGTTTTTAGGCAATAAAAAATTAATTGTATACACAGAAGGTGTTCACGAACCACGTACAGATTATTATGCTACCGCTGAGGGTGAGTTCCAGAACGGTAAATTAATTGTTTTAATTGATGAAAACTCAGCTTCTGCAAGTGAAATTGTGGCTGGTGCCATTCAAGACCTTGATCGTGGAACAATTATAGGGCGGCGCTCCTTTGGCAAAGGTTTGGTCCAGGAGCAATTTAATTTCGGAGACGGATCGGCACTTAACTTAACAGTGGCCCGTTATTATACCCCTTCAGGCAGATCCATTCAAAAATCTTACAAAAGCGGGAATGAGAGTTACAACCAAGAACTTGCTTCCCGTATTAAAAACGGAGACAAAGCATCAGAAGACCAGGATAACAGGGCTCCTTTAGCCACTCTAAAAACCTATACCACGCAATCCGGTAAAGTAGTTTATGGTGGAGGCGGAATTACCCCGGACATTTATGTTTCGGTTGACACCAGTGGGTATACGCCTTATTATTATGAGTTAAGTGCAAAAGGGGTGTTAAATAACTTTGTATTTAAATATTTAGCACTAAATAAAAACCCCTACGGATCGGTTAGTGATTTGATCAGTAATTTTAAACTGGCCGACACTGATTTTTCCCAACTTGATGAAATGGCAAAGGAACAAAAAATTGAGCCCAATGAAAGGCAGGCGGCGCTTTCAAAAACATTAATTGAAACAGATGTAAAGGCTTTAATGGCCAGGTATTATTTTGGAGATGAAGGATTTTACAGAACACTTAATGCTTCAGACCAAGTAATTGCCAGATCAATGGAAGTTTTAAAGTAAGCCATACAACACGTGGGGATTACAGCTTAAGTTTCAAGTTTAAACGTTTATAGGTTACAAAGAATCTTTGTTTAGCGAATCCGCCTTCAAAGCCTCATTCAGCATAGAATCAGCCGCTGCTGAGGCAGCCAGCGAATCTTCTCTGGCATTGTTTTCTTTGGCTGAATTGCAGGAAGCGACCGTTAGTGCAATCAGAAACATAAATATGAAGATATATCGAATCATTACCTATCCGTTTTATTTTAAAATTTAACAACTACAGCTCTGTTACTTTTAGACATAAATTTACAAACCTAATTACCTTTAAATCCATAGTTGCTCAAGCCCTTAAACCAATCTAACCCTTGCTATTTTTGCCTGAAAAATATCTGAACAGGCACTCCTTCAAAATCAAAGTTGTCCCTAAGTTTATTTTCAATAAATCGTTTGTAAGGTTCTTTAACATATTGAGGCAGATTGCAAAAAAACGCAAACATAGGCGAAGCACCATTTATTTGGGTAATGTATTTGATCTTTACATATTTACCTTTCATTGCTGGCGGCGGAAAGCTTTCAATAATGGGCAGCATTACATCATTAAGCTTTGATGTTGGAATTTTTTTAAGCTTGTTTTCGTAAACTTTCGCTGCAGCTTCAACAGCTTTAAATATCCTTTGTTTTTCTACCACCGACGTAAACACGATTGGCACATCGTTGAAAGGAGCCAGTTTCTGACGAATCTTTTCCTCAAACTCCTTCGTTGATTTATCGTTTTTTTCTATCAGATCCCATTTGTTAACCAGAATCATCACCCCTTTTTTATTCTTTTCGGCCAGATGAAATATGTTAATATCCTGCGATTCAATCCCTTCAACCGCGTCAATCATTAACATAACCACATCCGCTTCTTCGAGGGCTTTTATCGTACGCATGACCGAATAAAATTCAATATTTTCCTTAACCTTTGTTTTTTTTCGTAATCCAGCCGTATCAATCAGCATAAATTCATGTCCGAACTGGTTGTAATGAATGTGAATGGAATCACGGGTGGTACCTGCAATAGGTGTAACAATATTACGTTCCCGTCCGATTAAGGCGTTTATCATTGACGATTTACCAACATTCGGGCGACCGACAATGGCATATTTGGGGAGGTTATTTTCATTTTCAGGTTCTTCCTCAAAATGCTTAATTACCTCGTCAAGCAATTCGCCCGTACCTGAACCCGTAATTGACGACAAAGAATACAGATCGCCCAATCCCAGGCTGTAAAACGCGTTCGCATCATTTAGCCGCTGATTGTTATCAACCTTGTTTACCACCACAAAAACGGGCTTTTTACTCCGGCGAAGAAGTTTTGCGATATCATCGTCCAGGTCAGTAATTCCGGTAGTCACATCAACCATAAATAGAATTACAGTGGCTTCTTCAATCGCAATAACGACCTGCTCACGAATAGCCGCTTCAAAAACATCTTCAGAATTGGCAACATATCCGCCAGTATCAATTACCGTAAAATGCTTGTCTGTCCACTCTGCAGTTCCGTAATGCCTATCGCGGGTTACGCCGCTTAAATCATCAACTATGGCTTTTCGCGATTCGGTTAAGCGGTTATATAAAGTGGATTTGCCCACATTCGGGCGGCCAACGATGGCTACTAGGTTACTCATATTTTATTTGATGAAGGAGTAAGGAACAAGGAGCAAAGAATTTTTGGGTAGTTAACCGAAAGATAAAGAACAAGGAACAAAGACTGCTGCTCTGTTAATCTTTGTTCTTTGTTTTTTTCTTAGCTCTTAATTTTGTTCTTAAAATCCTTATTCTTTTCTATTTGTTTTTTGGTTTTTTTTTGGGCGTTCGGCGGGCTTTTCGCTACAATCTTTTTGTCATTCTTCACTACGCTCAGGATGACAAAAAGGATTTTCACTGCAATCCCTAACGCAAGACCAGAACTTTTAAAGGAATGGATCGATTCATACACTTTGACCCTTGTTCCTTAACTCTGTTTTTTAACTCTCGTACCCGAAACTTTTTAAATAATTTTTCCGGTTGCGCCAATCCGGTATCACTTTAACAAACATTTCAAGGAAAACTTTTTTTTGCAAAAACTCTTCCATATCTTTTCTGGCATAAGTCCCTACTTTTTTGAGCATTTCACCAGCTTTGCCGATGATAATGTTTTTTTGAGAATCCCTTTCAACAATTATTTCAGAGCTGATCCTCACAATATTGGGCTCGTCTTTAAAAGCCTTAATAATTACTTCGGTGCTGTAAGGGATTTCCTTTTCGTAAAGTTTAAATATCTTTTCCCTGATGATCTCAGAAACAAAAAAACGTTCTGACTTGTCTGTTAAGGTGTCTTTATCATAGTAAGCCGGATGTTCCGGCAGGTTGTCCATAATAAATTGCATTACCGCGGGCACATTATGGTCATGCAGGGCCGAAACCGCAAAAATCGCCTGAGGCTTTAAAGTTTCATTCCAAAAGGCAATCTTTTCTTTTACAGCTTCTTCTCCCGATTTATCAATTTTATTAATAATTACGGATAAAGGCGAGGTAGTGTTTGAAAGTTTTTCCAGAACATCACCTTCATCATACTTTTCGTTAATGTCTGTTACAAAAAGGATGATGTCGGCATCAACGATAGATCCGTTTACAAAATTCATCATGGATTCCTGCATTCCGTAAACCGGTTTAATTACGCCGGGCGTATCAGAGAAAACGATCTGGTAAGTGGGTTCGTTAACCAATCCCAAAATACGGTGACGTGTTGTTTGCGCTTTTGGAGTAACGATAGAAAGTTTTTCGCCCACAAGAGCATTCATTAAAGTGGATTTTCCAACGTTGGGTTTCCCTATCAAACTCACAAATCCAGCTCTATGCGCCATGTAAAATTTATTTTTTTATTTATTTGGTCTGCAAAGAAACGAAATATATCTTTGCAGACCAATTTAAAGGCTAAGGATATTAATTTGAATCTTTAAAAAAAGGCAAAACAGTGCGGGATGGAGCAGTTGGTAGCTCGTCGGGCTCATAACCCGAAGGTCGTCAGTTCGAGTCTGGCTCCCGCTACCTAAGTTGAAGTTAATCGCTTCAACTTTTTTTTCAAATGGCCCGTTCGTCTAGGGGTGAGGACGCCAGATTTTCATTCTGGAAACAGGGGTTCGATTCCCCTACGGGCTACATTAATACCTTATCAATTTTTCAAAAAGGCTTTAAAGGCGGTTTTCTTAATAGAACCCGCCTTTTTTGTTTCATTACGACTTCCTTTATTGTTTATTTTCTGGCAGAAAAAATGGCTTATAGTTTGGTATATACCCAGCAGCGAAAACCAGGTATCAAAAAAATCGAGCTGTAAAAATCAAAAGAAAAGCGTGAGGTAATAGAGACAATTGGAAAGTACTTTACATAAACCCGCTTTGAGAACGTCCAGTAACCTGATCGAAAATAATTCTAAAAAATACTTGTTTTGCTTCTTGCTTTGCTGTGGCCGGTTCTTGTTTTTCTAATGTAGGATCACTAGCTAAGCTCGCTCTTTTTCTTAACATATATTCCGTATACAATGGCCTTAACTGGGTAAGTTCGTTTTCTTCAATTATTTCTTCAAAAAAACCAGTAATTACAACAGACTCCCAATTATTGGAATCTGTGATCCGGTCAACCTCAAAACATACGGATGGGTGGTTTCGCATCAGGTTGGTTTTCTTTCCTTCCAATGAATAAAGAATAATTGAATTGGATTCGAGCCGGTAATTCATTGGCACAATGTACACAGTCGTGCCATCGGTATATCCTAAACGGCCTAAGGAATTTTCTTTAAGAAAGATTCTTATTTTAGATTCATTTAATTCGATGGGCATATCCTCTATAATTTAAGTGAATAATTGTGTGTGCTTTAATTTTAACATGGTCTGATTAAATAGAATCTGAAGCAAATCGAAATAATTTTAGTATAAATCAAAGACTTTCAATGTTCAAATTTAAAATATTCGGATAAATTTTTTTTGTAATTCCACTCTTGACGTTTAGATGAGGACGAATGATACTATTTCATCAACTTGTTGAGGAGTGAATTACAAACTTTGTTTACGCTGTTTATAAGGCTTAAAGCGCATGCTTATAACCACTTTTACGTTATCATTATAAGTTGCCGCCGCCGGTAAATTTTTTGGAAAAATTTGAAACTTACTCATTTTCATCACCGTTGTGCCTGATAGGAGTAAAAGACTGTCAGTATAAGCAGTGCAGCGGAGATTTAAAATCATGACCTGCGTAATTCCAGCTATGTTGACATTACCGGTAATCTTTAAAAGATAGCGGCTTTTGCCTAAAGGACGAATACTTGTAAAAACGTGCCTAAAATATATTTGATCATTTGGGTACGATTTTAAATACTTGTAAATGCTTCTATCCCTAAACTTATTAGCACTCTCAAAGCTTTTCACTGGAATCGAAAAATTAAATGGAGATACAACCGCTAACTTTCCAGAAATTAAGGAAAACTGACCATCGCTTTGCATATTATTGCTTTTTATTTTCCAGTTATCAAAACTCGTTTTTCCGCTAAGTTCCATCACCCCATCAGCCAAAGAATAATTCTGTTTAGGAACTATTGTCCACCCAAGGCTAATGATATAAATTGTGGCCAAAAAAAATTTTAATCGGTATATCTTCATATTTACCTAAATAAATTAAAGGCATAATTAAGTTATCTAATTTACCTCTTGGTTATTCTTCGACAGTGATTATCATTACTTAAAAACTTGATTGTAGTCAGTAATAATTCTAGCTTTTAAGTAGTCATTTGTTTATTATAAACTAAATTTAGAATATTTTAAGATTCTGCTTTCAATCCATTAATGCTAACGTATTTGTTAAAATATCGAAAATTTGTAGGGTAATCATCTTTAGCATTTTAAAGAGGATTGTTGTATTAAAATCAATTATGATTTAATTTCAGGCCTGATCTTATCATTTTATCAGCTACAAATCATTCAACATCTACATTTGTTGAAAACGCACGATTCGGGTTATTAAATAACCATTGCAACCTATTTTACACGGCCACCGGTAATTTGGTTATTCCTTTGTAAAGTATTAATAGTTAAATAGATGAATAAAATCCTCTCTGTTACAATTTTTGCAATACTTATTTTTAGTAGTTGCCATGGACAACGAGTAAAAATTGTTGAGGTTCAAAGTGACAAAACCATTACGCCGGCAACTTCTTTTTCAAAACTTTTTATTGATAGTGCAAAACTAGAAGTGTTTATTAAAGAACATGAACCTGAGGATAGCAATGCAGCACAGTTGCGTAATTTTTATAAACGGCGTAACTACCAATTCGCCTGGTTTACAGAAGATGGGATTGCAGAACACACACGCTCTTTTTGGAACCTTCACAACAACTATATCAGCGATTTTGGGGACACTGACTTGAAATTTAAGAACTTCCACCGGCACATAGACCTGTTAATGAATGACGACATGTTAATAAATATTGCAACGGAAAGAGTGCTACAAACAGAGCTTGAATTAACCATGCATTTTTTTGAGTATTCAAACAATGCCTATTCCGGCAAATTAAATCCCGATGAATTGCAATGGCATATTCCCCGGAAGAAAATAAATGCGGGGATATTGCTTGATTCCCTGATTGCCCGCAGTGGCAAAAATCTGCAGGATTGGGAGCCAGTGAATATATATTATCAACGTTTAAAAAAGGAACTAGTGCATTACCATGCAATTGATAAAGCGGGAGGTTGGCAAGAGATAGCGTTAGATAAATTAAAAAAATACAAGCCTGGCGATACTGCCCTGGTTATTAAACAGGTGAAGCAACGTTTGCTCATTTCTGGAAATGATAAAACGAATGATACTACTGAATACTATACAAGCGGATTAATAGCTGCGATAAAGAGAACACAAAAAAGTTTTGGCATTAAAGAAGACGGTGTTATTACTGCAGCATTAATTAAGGAATTGAATGTATCTGTTGAAGAAAGAATTAAGACATTAATGATTAATCTGGAACGAATGAGATGGGTGCCTCAGCAGCCTCAGGGAGACCTGATTATTGTAAACATACCTGAGTTTAAGTTGCACGTATTTGAAAGTGCAAAAAAGTTGTTTAGCATCAATATTGTGGTAGGCAAAGCCGCAAACAACACCGTTATTTTTACGGGTCAATTGAATCACGTTGTATTCAGTCCGTATTGGAATGTACCACGCAGCATTGTGCGAAATGAAATCCTTCCTGCCATAAAAAGAAACCGTAATTACCTTGCTAAAATGAATATGGAGCAAACCGGCTTTAATGAGGGATTGCCCATGATAAGACAAAAACCGGGTGGTGCAAATTCATTGGGTAAAGTAAAATTCATTTTTCCAAATAATTACAGTATTTACTTTCATGATACGCCCGCTAAATCATTGTTTAATGAAGACAGCCGGGCTTTCAGTCACGGGTGTATCCGACTAGCTGAACCTGTTAAATTGGCGACTTACTTATTGCGCGACCAACCGGAGTGGACAAAGCAAAAAATGAACAGGGCTATGACCTCATCAGTAGAAAAATGGGTTTTGTTGAAACCCCCCTTACCTGTATTCATTACTTATTTTACAGCATGGGTAGATAGTGAGGGCTTACTAAATTTCCGAAAAGATATTTACAGCCATGATCAAAAATTGGCAAAACACTTATTTGTGCAGGAGGATAGCAATTAGTTAGCTTAGATGAGATGCCTGGAAGAAATAGCTTAAATTCTAAATTGGAAATAAAAATTAATCTCTGTTATTCGCTAAGATTACAAACCACATTAAACATTTATATGTAGTATCTATAAAATTTTGATAAGGAAATGAAGGTTACCTGGGGAAACAAAAAGAATGATTTCATAGAATTATTGCCTCTGGCAATTGCAAAACTGAAGAAAAATATGATAGATCCATTTCTAGGCGAAAACAATAATCCCAGATATATAAATGAAAGAGCCCCTTTCAGAGCCGAAATATTTACCACAGAGAAATTAGAACAACATGCCATTGCGATTGCCAAAAGACATGTGCTGATCTATGAAAAAAAATCTGAGCAGTTATTAAAGCGCCTCGGTGAAAATGAAGAAATACTGCTTGAAGTTTATGCATTATTATCTAAAACTTTAAAACAAAATAAGCGTATTTCGCCTGCTGCCGAATGGATAGTAGATAATTTTTACCTGATTGAAGAACAAATATTCACCGGAAAAAAACATTTGCCAAGGGGTTACAGTAAAACATTGCCTCGGTTATTGAAAGGTGAATCAGCAGATCTGCCAAGGGTATACGACATGGCAGTGGAAATTATTTCGCATAGTGACGGGCATGTGGACTTTGCAAAATTAACAGGGTTTGTAAATGCTTACCAAACTGTAGATCATTTAAAACTTGGTGAACTATGGGCCATACCAATTATGCTCAGGCTGGGACTGATAGAAAATTTAAGGCGCCTCTCCATACTGATAGCTGAAGAAATTGCCAACAGATCTCTGGCAAACCGTTGGGCAGATGAAATGATAGAAATTTCTGAAAAAGACCCGAAAAACCTGGTGCTGATTATTGCAGATATGGCCAGGTCGGAGCCACCGATGGAAAGCACCTTCGTAGCAGAATTAAACAGACGGTTACTTGAAAAAGGCAATACACTTTCTCTACCCCTAAACTGGATAGAACAAAGACTTTCAGAAATGGGAGTAACAACCAATGAGCTCATCCAGCTTGATAACCAAAACCAGGCTGCCACACAGGTATCTATAAGTAATTGTATTAACAGCTTTCGATTTTTAAGCACCACTAACTGGAGGGATTTTATAGAAGACACGAGCATCGTGGAAGCCACACTTCGCAAAGACTTGAACGGCGTTTATGGGAAAATGGATTTTCATACCCGTGATCAGTACAGGCATACTGTCGAAAAGATTGCATTATCCAGCAAATCTTCTGAGCAGGCAGTAGCCGAATGCGTGATTCAGGCAGCGAAGAAAAACGCTACAGTAAATAATAATTTAAAACAGGCGCATGTAGGGTATTATCTAACAGGTAACGGTTGTATTGATATTGCGAAAGCTGTTAATGCAAAAATTAGCGTTGCTGAAAAATGCAGTAGAATAAGAAATAAATACCCTTTATTAATCTACCTGGGCAGTATTGGCATGCTCACTTTTCTTATTAGCTGGTTACTGATAGCGGAAGCTGTAACAGAAAATCTTTCTACTGCGCTAATGATAGCTGTTTGTTTTGTGGCGTTACTAACCACTACCCGGTTTGCGGTTTCACTGGTAAATTGGTTTAGCACCATCTTAATAAAGCCAACCCTTCTTCCACGGATGGATTTTTCTAAGGGAATACCGGAAGAAGCAAAAACGATGGTGGTAATACCTACACTGATCGCAGATATTGCGACAATTGGTGATCTGGTGGAGGGGTTGGAAGTAAGGTTTCTTGCTAACCGTGATGCCAATCTCTACTTTGCCTTACTCACAGATTTTAAAGATGCCGCATCAGAACATTTACCAGCAGATGAATCACTGGTGCTTGCAATAAAAAACGGGATCATTGAATTAAATAAAAAATACGGACGAACATCCAATGATACTTTCTTTCTTTTTCACCGGCCACGCAGGTGGAATAAGTCTGATAAAATTTGGATGGGTTATGAAAGAAAGCGGGGCAAGCTGGGTGATCTTAATGCATGTTTGCGGGGCAATGACGACGAATGTTTTTCTGAGATTGTTGGCGACAAGTCTTGCTTCAGCCAAATAAAATACATTATAACGCTTGATACCGATACGCAACTACCCCGTGATACGGCATGGAAGATGATTGGCACCATGGCGCATCCTTTAAATCATCCGGTTTACAACGAAAAGAAAAAAAGAGTTACCGAAGGATATGGTATTCTACAGCCACGGGTATGCAATAGTTTACCGGCTACCGACAGCTCATTGTATGCACGCCTGTGCGGTAATGATCCGGGTACAGACCCTTACACCAAAGCCACATCTGATGTGTATCAGGATTTGTTTGAAGAAGGCTCATTTATAGGAAAAGGAATTTACGATGTGGATGCTTTTGAATTGGCGTTAAAAGATAAGTTTCCACAAAATCGCATCTTAAGTCATGATTTGCTGGAAGGTTGCTATGTCCGTTCCGGTTTAATTACTGATGTGCACTTGTATGAAGAATATCCGCTCCGGTATGATACAGATATGCAGCGGCGGCACCGGTGGATAAGAGGTGACTGGCAAATAGCCCAGTGGGTTCTGCCTTATGTTAAGGGATATCATAATAAGTTTAGCAAGAACCCATTATCCCTGTTATCAAAATGGAAAATTTTTGATAACATGCGTCGTAGTCTGATTCCCCTGAGTCTGTTGTTATTGCTGTTATTTGGTTGGACGCTATCAACCCTTGCCTGGTTTTGGACGCTTGCCGTAACCGTTATTATCCTATTGCCATCAATGGTTAATTTTCTGTGGGAACTTTACCGAAAGCCTGCAGACGTAATTTTCATTCAGCACTTGGTATACACTGTCCGCTCTGCTATAGAGAATTTTGCACAGCAGATGCTTGATCTGATTTTTTTACCTTATGAAGTTTTTTTAAATATAGATGCTATTGTCCGTACGCTTTGGAGGGCACATATATCCCGTAAAAACTTATTACAGTGGAATCCTTACAGCCGTAACCCCAATACTCAAAACACTATCCTTAAATCATATAAGGAAATGTGGTTTGAGCCAACTTTCTCAATTCTTGTCTATGCTGCCTTAACTATTTACAATCCAGCTGTTATCCTGGTCGCCCTTCCTTTTCTTACTTTCTGGATGGCAGCACCGTTGATCGCTTTTGCAATAAACCGCCCGTTGTCTTTGGATAAAATGACGATTTCTGAAAAGCAAACGATCTACCTCCGCAGCTTGTCAAGAAAAATATGGGGCTTTTTTGAAAGCTTTGTAACAGCAGAAGATAATTGGCTACCGCCGGATAATTACCAGGAAGAACCGGTTGAAAGGGTTGCCCACCGAACTTCTCCAACTAATATAGGGTTGTCATTATTATCCAACCTTACTGCGTATGATTTTGGCTACCTCACCTCAACCGAACTTGTGCAGCGTACCAGCAATACAATACAAACTATGCAGGGTATGGAAAAATACCGCGGGCACCTGTTTAACTGGTACGATACTATTTCTTTAGAACCCTTATTGCCAAAATATATTTCTTCGGTTGACAGTGGTAACATGGCGGGCCATCTTATCACTTTAAAACAAGGGTTGCTGGCACTACCCGATGATGCAATAGTGCGGGAAAGTTTTTTTAAAGGATTGGCAGATACCATTAATGTACTGCTTGAGCATGCCGCTGACAATGAAGTGCTGTTAAAGTTCAGTGATGATTTGGAAAAAAATTACCGGGATAAGCTTCATAACATCAGGGCGATAAAAGACTATTTAAATGAGTTGGAAATTTCTTTTACAAGCATACTTTTAACATTAAAACCCGAAGCTGGTGGACATACAGAACGCTGGTCTCAAAAAGTAATTCACCAAATTTCCCAACTAAAAAATCACATCGATGCACTGGCATCATGGCTTTTGTTTTCATCAGTACCTGCACAATATGATATATTTATTTCTGAATTACCCCTTATCCCTTCGTTAAAAGACATTGCATCTGCAGAGCAACGGTTTTTAAACATCAAACATTCTTTTTCTGCCATAAATAAAAATGACGTGGAAAATGAATGGTTCGTCAAATTTAGTGCAGCGCTGGCAGCATCATCCAGTTATGCACTGAAACTTATAACTACCATTGACATACTCGCTCAGCACTGTCTGGACCTTTCAAATATGGATTATGATTTCCTGTTTGACAGGTCACAAAATTTATTGGCAATAGGGTATCATCCCGAGGATCTCAGAAGAGATAATGGTTTCTATGATCTGCTGGCTTCTGAAGCCAGGTTAACAACCCTGGTGGGAATAGCACAAGGTAAATTACCACAGGAAAGCTGGTTTGCATTTGGCAGGCAGCTCACCAGCCAGGGTGGTGCACCGATACTGCTTTCGTGGGGAGGTTCTATGTTTGAATACCTGATGCCCCTTCTGGTAATGCCTACTTACGAGAATACATTAATGGATCAAACAAACAAGGCGGTTGTACGAAAGCAAATTGAATATGGCAAAAAACATTCAATTCCTTGGGGTATGTCTGAATCGGGTTATAATATGGTAGATGCCCACCTTAATTATCAATATAAATCATTTGGCGTTCCAGGAATAGGTTTCAAAAGGGGTTTGGGAGAAGACCTGGTAATCTCACCTTACTCAACAATACTGGCATTGATGGTGGCGCCTAAAGATGCGTACAGCAATTTGCAGGTGTTAAAAGAGGAAGGCTATGAAGGTGATTATGGCTTTTACGAAGCGATTGATTATACAGCCGCCCGTTTACTGAAAAAACAAAAAAGTGTAGTGATAAAGTCTTTCATGTCGCATCACCAGGGTATGTCTCTTCTTGCACTTTCTTACCTGCTTCATAACCGGCCTATGCAAAAAAGATTTGAATCTGAGGTGCATCTCAAATCAACTTTACTTTTGTTACAGGAACGGATACCAAGAGTGACTACTTTCTATTCTCCAAGTGTTCATGTCGGTGATGCAAGTATCATTTCGGGCAGCGATCCATCTATACGTGTTGTAAATACACCAAATACGGTTGTACCTGAAATACAATTATTGTCAAATGGGAATTACCATGTTATGGTTACCAATGCAGGTGGTGGATATAGCCGGTGGAAAAATATTGCAATTACCCGTTGGCGTGAGGACATCACCTGTGACAACTGGGGTAGCTTTTGCTACATACGTGACATGGAAAGCAATCTATTTTGGTCATCTGCTTTTCAACCAACGCTGCAGCAAAGTGAAAATTATGAAGCAGTATTTTCTGAAGGAAGGGCTGAGTTCCGGCGTCGTGATTATTCACTGGAAACACATACGGAAATTGTTGTTTCACCGGAAGATGATATTCAATTAAAGAGAGTACAAATCACCAATCGTTCCCGTAAAAAAAGAATAATTGAAATTACCAGTTATGCTGAAGTAGTGTTGGCGCCTCAGGCAGCAGACGAAGCGCATCCGGCATTTAGCAACCTATTTGTTCAGACGGAGATTAACGAACAGCGTAATGCAATTTTATGTACCCGCAGACCCCGCTCGACAGAAGAAAATAGTCCCTGGATGTTTCATCTCATGAAAGTGCATAATGCAGAAATATTAAATGTTAGTTATGAAACAGACCGGGATCAATTTATTGGAAGAGGAAATAATATAAGCCAGCCACAGGTGATGAAGCGTACTGAACCGCTCAGCGGCAGTAGCGGATCGGTGCTGGATCCGATAGTTTCAATACAATACAGGATAGTATTGGAAGGTAATGAATCGGTAACCGTAGATATAATTTCAGGAGCTGCAGAAACCAAAGAAGTTTGTACTAATCTTATTGATAAATACCAGGCTTTTCATTTATTCAACCGTGTTCTGGAACTGGCATGGACCCATAGCCAGGTAATATTAAGACAGCTTAATGCAGTAGAAGCTGATGCCCAATTGTATTCACGCCTTGCAGGCTCGATTATTTTCTCTAATCAATTATTCCGTGCAGATGCTGCTGTTATTATAAAAAACAGAATGGGTCAGTCTGGTTTATGGAGGTATTCTATTTCCGGGGATATTCCAATCGTATTGGTACAAATTGAAGACGCAGAAAACATTCTGCTTGTAAAACAGATGGTTCAGGCACATCATTATTGGCGTCTGAAAGGACTGATTGTAGATCTGGTAATTCTAAACGATGACCATGGAGGCTACAGGCAGGAATTACACAATCTTATTCATAGCCTTATTGCCCCCGGTGTAGGTAATGAAATGAAAGAAAAACCAGGAGGTATTTTTATAAGAGCAGCAGAACAAATATCAAATGAAGACAGGATTTTGTTTGAAGCAGTTGCTCATGTTGTTATAGCGGATAGATTTGGTACGCTGGAAGAACAAATGGTTAGGCGGGTAAAAATTAGAACTGCAATACCTTTTTTAAGCCCGGTAAGAACATATCCTTTTATCAATAGCTCAGTTGAAGAACGGAACGATCTGCAATTTTTTAATGGATTGGGTGGCTTTACTGCTGACGGGAAAGAATATGTTATAACAACTACACGCAATAAAAAAACGCCTGCACCCTGGATAAATGTGTTGGCGAACCCTGAATTTGGAAGCATTGTTACAGAAAATGGCTTATCCTATACCTGGATAGAGAATGCGCATGAAATTCGGCTAACCCCGTGGAATAATGATCCTGTTACTGATCTTAAGGGAGAAGCATTTTATTTAAAAGATGAAGAAAGCGGTAAGTTCTGGTCGCCGTCTCCGCTACCATGCCGCGGTAGTTCACCTTACATAACCCGCCATGGATTTGGATACAGTGCTTTTGAACATAGTGAAAATGGTATTTATACAGAGATGACCATCTTTACCGACATTGAAGATCCGATAAAATATATTGTTATTAAACTCCGCAATCATTCCGGCAGAGAACGGCGCATTTCAGCTACTGGTTTTATAGATTGGGTTTTAGGAGATTTGCGAACAAAATATATCAAGCATACTGTAACGGAGCTGGATGAACGCAGCGGTGCTATTCTGGCTAAAAATACCTACAGCCCGGAGTTTGTGAATAGAGTGGCATTTTTTGATGCAGACGGAACCAACAAAACGATTACTACCGACAGAACTGAATTTCTCGGAAGAAATGGAACATTGAATAATCCCGAAGGATTAAGAAGGGTGAGGTTTTCTGGTAAAACTGGTGCAGCATTAGATCCTTGTGCCGTTATACAGGTAGTATTTGATTTGCTTGAAGAGCAAGAGCACGAGGTTATTTTTCGCTTAGGGGCGGGAAAGAATATGGAACATGCTTTAGAAATTATCCAGGCAAGTGAAGGAGCGCAGGCAGCACATCAGGCAAAACAAAAGGTACATGACTATTGGCAAAAAGCATTAAATGTTGTTCAAATTTATACACCTGACCCCGCACTCAATATATTGGCGAACGGCTGGTTAAATTATCAAACACTTGTCAGTCGTCTTTGGGCACGAAGCGGGTTCTATCAATCAGGTGGAGCTTTTGGTTTTAGAGATCAGTTACAGGATGTTCTTTCGTTAATGCATTCACATCCAGCGTTGGTAAGGTCGCAAATACTATTGTGTGCATCTCGGCAATTTAAACAGGGAGATGTGCAGCATTGGTGGCATCCACCTACAGGACGGGGTGTTCGTACCACTTGTTCAGATGATTATTTATGGCTGCCTTATGTAACGGCAAAATATATTAAGGCCACTGCCGATAAAGCAATATTGGATGAGCAAATACATTTTCTGGAAGGACGCCTGTTAGCTGTAGGCGAAGACTCTTATTTTGATCTTTTTATAACCTCAAATGATACCGCAGATTTGTATAACCATTGTGTAAAAGCAATTGAACATGCACTAAAATTTGGTGTACATGGCTTACCATTTATAGGCTCCGGAGATTGGAATGATGGTATGGATAAAGTAGGTAACCATGGAAAGGGCGAAAGCGTATGGCTCGCATTTTTTCTTTATGATGTACTGGTGCAGTTTGTAGAAGTAGCACTACTAAGGAATGAAGAGGCCTTCTCGCTAAAATGTAAAGACGAAGCAGAAAAACTACGCATCAACATTAATGAACAGGCATGGGATGGTGAGTGGTACAAGCGTGCTTATTTTGATGATGGAACACCACTTGGGTCTCATACAAATGAAGAATGTAAGATTGATTCCATCGCACAAAGCTGGTCAGTATTATCAAAAGCCGGCGATCAGGATCGAATTGGTACAGCAATGCAATCTGCAGATAAACATCTGGTGCGCAAAGAAGATGGACTTATCCAACTGTTTAATCCGCCTTTCGATAAATCTAATCTTAACCCCGGCTATATAAAGGGTTATGTGCCGGGCGTTCGCGAGAATGGTGGCCAATATACGCATGCTGCAATTTGGTTTGTGATGGCATTTGCCGCTATTGGCAACAAAAAAAGGACCTGGGAATTATTACAAATGATTAACCCCATAAACAGAACCAGTAGTGAAGATAAAATGGCCCGGTACAAAACGGAGCCATACGTAATAGCAGCAGATGTTTATGCCGAGCCTAAGCACAATGGTCAGGGTGGCTGGACGTGGTATACAGGTTCTGCGGGCTGGATGTATCAATTGATAATTCATTCTTTTATCGGCTTAAAAAGAGAAGGCAATACGTTAAGTTTTACCCCTTGCCTTCCGGAGGAGTGGAAAACATTTGAAGTTCACTACAGGTACCTTAATACCATGTATAACATCATCATTACACAAAAAGATGAAACAGATACTATGATGCTTGTAGCGGATGGGGTTAAGCAGGAAGATAATGTGATTACACTTACAGATGATGGGGCTGAACATAATATTCAAATTCTATTATGAACTGATAATGCAAACTGAATATTCTATTTTATCCGATGGTTTTAAAATAACTATTCAGGGGTTAACTCTTGTTGCGGGCAATCAATTTCATATCTATAGCGGAAGTTCAGATTATGGATTGTACACTATAGTAAGTGTTGAAGGAGATACTTACACCACTTCTACAAGAATGCCTGCGTTGAGTGGAAATTTTATAATTAATCAAATGCAGACAAAAATACCAGATAAATAGAAAATTTAAATTTCAATGCTTTTTGTTGCATAGATGAGACTTAAAAATATCCAAATTAATAGCTTTAAATGTTCACAATTCTCGGCCAGTTAAGGCAAGCCTAACCCTCACCTGAATTGTCGGTATTGGAATACTATTTATGCTGGCTAAGAGTGCAAAACATGGATATGAGTTGATGTTATATTAACTAGGCAAGGATATTAATCACCGGTATTAATAAAATACTGAATTATCATCTAAAAAATGAAAACTCAATTTCTTTTGCTGGTTTTTGCACTATCCCTTTATTTCTGTATATGCGCTTAATGACAATGATTCATTTTAAATACTGCATAAAAAACTTCACCTAAGTACACCAAATAAACCATACGTTTCTAGAGTAATAATTATGTAACAATAATCATCAATTGTTATGATAGCTATCATAGGCCAAATAATGACAGAAGTTTAGATTTGAAGCAAGAGTCATGAAACAAACAATCTTGCATTTAATTATTATCCACAGGCCTAATTTCGGTAAATATTAGGGAGGCTTGTTTTAGCACATGCACTCCGGACTATAAGCAATCAATGTGAATAGTTGATAGATTCATCTCAAAATAGGCTTTAAAATACTTCAAGATCATTTCCATGCTTAAATATATTTTTACTTTTGTTATGCTCATTCATGGGCTTATTCATTTCATGGGTTTTGCTAAAGCGTTTAACTATGCAAACATTACCCAAATAACAAAATACATTTCAAAACCTGCCGGTTCACTTTGGCTACTAACTGCCATCCTGTTTTTTGTGGCTGTTTTGCTATTCTTATTAAAAAAAGAAAGCTGGCCATACATCGCTATTGTTGCTGCAGTTATTTCACAAATCCTCATCGTAACCGTTTGGAAAGATGCAAAATTTGGGACCATTTTAAATATCATCATTCTATTTATTGCAATCGCCTCGTGGGCAACCTATCAGTTTGAGGCAGAGTTTAAAGCAGATGTAAAAAGGCATATTGATCAAACTGATTTTTCTAGTAATGATTTGTTAACCGAAGTAGATATAGCTTCATTACCTACCCCTGTCCAGAAATATATTCGTTATACAGGTGCGATCAATAAGCCAAAAGTAAAGAATATGAAAATTGTATTTGATGGTGAAATGAGGGAAAAAGGAAAAGACTTTTTCAAATTTCAATCTGTTCAGTATAATTTCTTTGATGATCCGACACGTTTATTCTTTATGAAAGCGAAAATGGTTGGAATTCCAGTGCCTGGTTATCATTGCTACCAAAATGAAAGGGCAACCATGCAGATTAAACTGTTAGGATTATTTAATGTGGTAAATATAGAGGGCGTAGAAATGAACAAAGCTGAAACAGTAACGGTATTCAACGATATGTGCCTAATGGCACCTGCTGCATTGATTGATAAGAGAATTGAATGGACGCCCATTGACAGCCTATCAGCTAAGGCAACGTTTACCAATGGGGTAAATAGAATAACAGCAATACTTTATTTTAATGAGAGGGGGCAACTGATCAATTTCACATCTGATGATCGCTATGCCATCAGCGTTATGAAACGCTACCGTTTTTCTACCCCGGTAAAAGAATACACACAAATGAACGGAAGAAATATTTGGAAATACGGAGATGCTGTATGGCATTACCCTGAAGGAGAATTTGTTTATGGGAAGTTTACGTTAAAAAGTATTGAATGTAATGTGGAAGAATTACAAAATAAATTAAGGTAGATTAATTATGAAACATACCGAACGCAATAAATAAAATATGTACCAGATAAAAAGATTTATTCAATTCACTTTTGTCTTTTACGCGTTCATAGCATTGTTGTATTGGTTTTTTATTCGCCCTCAATACATTAACTGGGGCGCTACACCTGCTGAAGTAAGAATGGAATTGCCTGGAGGAGCATTGATTTCTTCAAACAGAATTGTTTCTACCCGTGCCATCAACATTAAAGCGGCAAAAGAAAAAGTATGGCCCTGGATTGCACAAACGGGTCAAAACCGTGGTGGCTTTAACAGCTACTATTGGTTAGAAAATTTGTTTGGTGCGAAGATGATCAATGCAAATAGTATTCATTCTGAATGGCAAAACCCACAA
>JACMND010000142.1 GCA_014378705.1 Pedobacter sp.
CTGATGCCGCCTTATTGCATTGAATATGATGAGTTAAAGCGGGTTTATTCGGCTATTGAGAGCCTGGAGTCTAATTTTAAAAACGATTAAAAATGAACAGAGCATTGTTGCATCAAAGCGCCATCCTTTTTTCAAGCGTGCCGTGTGTAAAATCTCTATTATTTGAAAAGAAATCCCACCAACAACCCACCTAATATTTAAACTTAAATTTCTTTAAATCGGGTAAATGCTTCTTTACCCTTTTCAATTCATATGAGTAAATTGCTCTGCCCAGGCTTTTCATAAAAGGGTAACATACGGTTTCATACCCGTAATTTTCATCGTTATAAATTTCATCGTCGTTAGATTGCACCACCGCAGTCAACATAAATTCAACTTTGTTTTTAAAATCAATAAAGTAAGAGTTGTCTATAATATATCCGTAAGAGTCTCCGTATTTATTAAATATCCGGATGTCTGGATCAATAAAAGCATCTTTCTCCCTTCCATAATAAAGCATTTTACTGTAGGCCGGCCAAAATTCCTTTTGGTCATACTTTGGGAAATCACTTTCCTGAGGCATCATGGACATGTGTTTGTAAAGCAAGTTGTAATCATCCTGCTTTAAATTAAAGCGTGCGGTTTTGGGGAAGGCTTCCGGAAACAAAAGTTTTTTTAATACAGTCTGCTGATCTTCGATGGTGTACACGTTTTTATCCGCAAATGAAAAAGGTTCATTAACCAATTGATCCTTCGCGTTTATAAAACCTTTACCACGCATCAGGTTTTTCAATTTCAACGGATACTCTTTTGGATCATACTGCGGTTTCTGGCTATGAATTAATTTCTCATCATTATAAAACGAAATCGGGTTGGTATGCTTCGCAGATTCTCCTCCATCTCCAATAGCTAAACGATTCAGTATTCTGCTGGATTTTAACGCATTCTTATGCAGGCTGTTATTTAACTCAGCCCTGCCTAAAAATTCAAAAAGACGATTGAATGCATCGTTGTCGCTTGTTAAAAGTATTTTTTTGATGTAATGTTCAATACTTGGCAAACCGGTTTGCGATGAGCTATCTGTTAGAACTTTGGTTTGTCCTACAAAATTACTATCCGTAATCATGCTGGTTTTTTTTGAAAGACCATGAATTTTAAGCGCATTCATTTTTTCAAGCGCAAATATAGAAGCGGGCAATTTAACAGTGCTTGCCGGATAAAAGTAATTTGCCGCGTCTAAATGATATCCGTAGGATCTGAAATGAGGGATATTATTTTCATCACGATCAATCCGGGTATAAAGTATCTGTATTTCGTTGTTCGTGGGATGCTTTAGTACATCGCCAAACAAAACCCGGTTATCCTTTAATAATTTCTCTAGAAATAAAGTATCTGTCTGATCTTTATTTTGGCTTTTAGAGCTTTGGCTAATCGCAAGCATCGGGATTAAAATAAATAGAAATCGTTTCATAACGCTTAAAGATAATAAGTTTAACAATGTCAGTTAACCACTATAAGTTAAAAGCGAATGGCCGGGTTTAAAGCATGTAGCAGGGCAGGCGTACATTGGGTTTAGTCGCTTCTTTTCTAAAAAAACCTGCTTTAAACACCTCCAACCGTTGTCTAACCCTTTCAAGCTAAAGTGAATACTAAGCATTGAATTTCCATTTGCAAATCATCCATCTTCTTATACCTTTGCAACGCTTTAGGTTTCCGGTATCAATATCGGAATTAAAAGGGAAAACGGTTTAATTCCGTTACTGTCCCGCAGCTGTAAGCTCCATTTACCGAGATTTAAACAAGCCACTGTTCTCTTTAGGATGGGAAGGCAAATCAAGGGGAGTAAGTCAGAAGACCTGCCGAAGCACTTATAATTCATAGCTTTCGGGGATTGAAGCTTGAATGATCTCATTCTCTATGAGACCATTTATAGTATTCTCATTACTGTTTGCTGTGGGGATTTATACTCACAACAAAATGAAAAGAAAAAACATGTACGTTGTTGCCGGCCTGGGGCTTGCACAACTGGCATTGCTGAGCGGCAATGCCCTGGCACAGCAAGAACCTGTGCGTAATCTAAACGAAGTAGTTGTAACGGCTACACGCTCATCAAAAAAACAATCAGAAATTGGTAAAGTGGTGCGGGTAATCACGTCCGAAACCCTTGCCAAAAGCCAGGGACGAAGTTTAACAGATGTGTTAAACAACGTTGCCGGCCTAACTATCGGGGGGAACGGAAACACGCCCGGTGATATTAAATCAGTTTATTTACGGGGAGCGGCACCTGGTAATACCCTGATCCTGATAGACGGGATCCCTGTTAATGATGCTTCAGGTATATCCGGCGAGTATAATATTTCGGCCATACCGGTAGAACATATTGATCGGATTGAGATATTAAAAGGTGGAAACTCCACATTATATGGTTCTGATGCGGTTGCGGGTGTAATTAACATCATTACCAAAAAAGGAAACGGACCACTGTCTGCCAGTGTTCTGGCCACCGCCGGAACTTTTAAAACCTACAAACAGGTTTTGGGCTTAAACGGCCAAACGAATAAAACGTCGGTGGCTTTTAGCGCATCCAATTTAAATTCTGCAAGTTATTCTACAGCCTCACCAGACCAGGGTCAAACAAATTTCGATAAAGATAATTTTACCCAAAGATCCGTGAGCTTAAACCTGGGTCAGCAATTATCATCAAACTTCACTTTAAAAGCAAACATTCAGGCCAGCGGTAATCAGGCCGGGTTGGATAACGGGGCTTTTTCTGACGCCATTGACTACACCTATCAAAAAAATTCTATCCTGGCAGGTTTAGGTGGGAAACTCGAGTTTGATAAGGGTAACTTTAATTTTAACTTAAGTCAAAACAGTATTAAGAATGTTTTTAATAACCAGGGTTCTCTTACTAATAACAAAGGAAATATCACTCACCTGGAAAGTAATGTAAGTTACCAGGTTGGCCGTTTTTTAGATCTTACCAGTGGTTTAAGCTATAAAAATTCATCAACCGAGCAACAGAACCCTTTCTCTCCTGCGGTATTGTTTGCCGATAATAATATTAAAAGCGTTTTTACTTCTTTATTTTTTAAAACCAACACAGGTTTCTTTGCGGAAATTGGCGGTCGCGTAAATAATCACAGTGAATTTGGTAACAATTTTACGTACACCATAAATCCGTCCTATGTAATCAATAATCGCTTCAAATTATTTATAAACGCTTCTTCAGCTTATCGTGTGCCGTCTTTATATCAGTTATTTTCTGAGTATGGTAACCTGGATTTACAGCCTGAAAATTCACGTACCTATGAAGGGGGATTTGACTTTGATCTGCTGCCTCAAAAGTTGAATTTAAATTTATCTTATTTTGATCGCGAAATTAATGATGTTATTGATTTTGGGCAGATATCAGCAAATCAGTTTGGTTATATAAACCAGGGTCGTCAAAACGATAAAGGATATGAAGCCGAGTTAAGCTTTAAGCCCGTAAGTTCAATTACTGTAAATGCGTTTTATGCCTATGTAAATGGTGAACGGACAACCCCCTCAGGAACAGCATTTAATTTATTTCGCCGCCCAAAAAACACGTTTGGCGCCAACGCGGCCATTAATCTTAGTAAATCAGTAAATTTAAACCTCATCTACAAACACACCGGCAACCGGGAAGATTTCTATTTCGATTCTTCATTTAACCAGATTAGCGCAACATTAAATTCCTTTGATATGCTTGACGCTTATGTTGAGTACAAGCCGTTATCTAAATTAACCATCTTCGCAGATGTTAAAAACCTTTTAGACGAAAATTATAGAGAGTTTGCCGGCTATAATACCAGCGGATTAAATTTTAATGCCGGGTTAAGGTTGGAGATCAGGTAAAATAAATTTTTAAGTTAAATAGCAATGGACCTTTGTCTGTTGCTATTTTTTATTTGATGAGATAACAGCCCCAAAAACATTTCTTTTTAAAAGTTTTCTTCTAATTATACGAAAAGCGTGGCTTAAGCTTCTACTGGCTGTACTCCCGCTATCCATTATAGCCCCGGTAAAACTGGGTCTTCCGATTCTATCAGGTTTATTTACGCCTGCCATTCGCTCTTTACAAGTATTTATAGTAGTATTTACTAATTTTAATTTCACAATTTGAAATATTGATAGACATTAAATCCAACAACTAACAAATATCAACCAACATGAATAAAGCAGTTGTATTTTGGAGTGGAGGTAAAGATTCAGCAATGTCTTTGTATAAGGCCGGGCGAGATAAAAACTTGCACGTAACCGGACTGGTAACTATTTTTAATTACGAGGATGGTAAATCATCTGTACATAATTTACCAGAAAAAATTATAGAGGAACAAAGCACTCAGATTGGCATTCCACTCTACAAAATGTGGGTAAAAATAGCGGCAACGAATACGGAATATGAAGAGGCGTTGCTGAAAATTTATAAAAACCTAAAGAAAGAAGGAATCGATACTGTGATTTATGGTGATTTGTTTTTAGAGGATATGAAGATTTATCGTGAAAACTTCGCAAAAATGGCCGGAATGAAGATTCTGTTTCCTTTATGGAAAATAGACACGAAGCAGTTAATGGAAGAATTTATAAAATGTGGATTTAAAGCAATCGTTTGTAATGTTAACCGGGCAATTTTAAATGAAAATTTATTGAGCAGACCAATAGATCAAAAATTTATGGATCAAATGCCTTTAGGAGGAGACCCTGCCGGAGAAAATGGCGAGTTCCACACATTTTGCTTCGATGGGCCTATTTTTCAAAATGCCGTTAACTACCACACTGGTTCAAAACATTTTTATTCCTGTGATCTATATTTTGATCAACAGTTGTCTACTCGTCGCTTTTGCTATATTGATATTGTATGAGAAAAAGAAAGATAGTTGTTCTTACCGGGGCCGGGATCTCCGCGGAAAGTGGTTTGCAAACATTCAGAGATGCTGACGGCCTTTGGGAAGGGTACAATGTTTATGATGTAGCAACTCCCCAAGCCTGGCTTCGTAACCCTATCCTTGTACAGGATTTTTACAATAACAGACGCCGTTCTGTACTGGATGCAAAGCCGAACGAAGCCCATAAAGCACTTGTTTTGTTAGACCAGGAATTTGACGTGCAAATTATTACACAAAATATAGACGATCTGCATGAACGGGCAGGTTCTAAAAATATCATTCATCTTCATGGAATCATTACTAAATCTCAATCCGAAAAATATCCTGACCTGATTTACAATATTGAAGGGGATGAATTAAAAATGGGAGTATTTTGCGAAAAAGGTCACCAATTAAGGCCACATGTAGTTTGGTTTGGCGAAGCTGTCCCTAATATTGAAAAAGCTGTAGAAGTTTGCTGCCGGGCTGATATCGCACTGATCATTGGTACATCTTTACAAGTTTATCCTGCTGCAGGATTGGTAGATGTGCTTCCACATACTTCTACAATATATTTCGTTGATCCTAAAACAACCATAAGCCATTTGTCCAATTTAATACAGATTAAAGAAAACGCTGTAAAGGGCGTTCCTGAACTCGTGAACAGGCTGATGGAAAAACGGCCGTAGGATAAATTAATGTTATTTATTAAGGTACTTTAGTTTGAATATAGCTTTCAGGCGGCCAAGGCGGGGTATCGCTTGGTTAAAATATAAAAACTCCCAAAAAGAATCGTACCATACACCAGGTTACCTGCTACCATGTTATTTAAAAAAGGTAAAGCAGCAATATATGAGGCCATAATTCCCTCTAAATTATGCGGATAAAGACTTGGAGAATAGAAAAAAGCAAAGTTGGTGATCAGGTAAAAAGATATCGCACCTCCAATTGAAGACAAAATAATATTCGGCACCGATTTTTTATTTCGAATTAAAAAACCACAAACAACCATAACGGTAAATGCCAGGTAAACGAGCATGCTAAAACCGTTTCCTAAAAAAAGATCAGATAGAGCCATTGCCGCCAGAGGCATTACAAAAGCAAGACGCTTATCATTGAACTGTGCTCCTGAAAAAATCGCCAGAGCCCCTATAGCAGTAAAATTCCAGATGTGAGGTATAAACAGGGGTAAAGCCCTGGTTAAAGCGGCGCAAATTATGATGGCAGTTAATATCAGAAACCTTGGTGATTTTATAAATTGTATCATGTTCCAAAAATATAAATTTTTTTGGTTGCAGTTAGTTTCTAATTAATTGCAGTTAAAATATCATCACAACGCATTAATTTGGCCTATTAAACAACCAAATATTATTTCATTGCAAGATTTAATAGTTTGTTATTCAGTAACTTAAGTTTTACTATATAACTCATCGATTTAGGTTAAAGCTTCAAAAATGGATTAAGTAACGTTAAAATACAGAATTTAATTTGGTATACATAAATAACTATCTATAAATAAGATAGTTAGCTGTAAATTCATCACTCATTAAAGAGTTTCAAACCTTTGATATGCATTCATAAAATCCATCCGCATTTGATTAAAACGAACACCTGCTTCGGCCATAAAAGCATCGTCAAGAATTTTAAATACATCATTAATCCCACCAGTTAAATCCATTTCAGCTAACTTATAGGTCTGTTCATAAATGCCTTTTTCTAACTTAATAATGAATTTTTGATTCATAGAAAAAATAGTGATTTTACACACCGGGTGGGGAAGTTCAGCAACAACTCTCATATGTTTGCGTATTATCCAGCGTTTGCTGGTTCGGTTTCATTGATTAGGTATTTTGAAAGTGGATTAATTCCATTTAAACTTCCAAAAGAAGCAACTGGCTTAAACCGGGCGAAAAGTTCTTCGCTATACCAATTCTCAGTTCTTGTTTTTTTAATTACTTCTGCATGCTCTGGAGATTTATATGCAAAATTAACAGCATCATCCATGCTCTCCCAGATAGATAGGGTAGCTTGTAAATAGAAAGGAGCCTCACCGCAACTAACTGAGTATATAAAGCCTTTGGACGATCCCATAATTACGGCAACCTTATTTACGTTAGACCAAAAACTTTTGACTTTACCCGGTCTGATGGTAGCCCTGGTTAGAATCAAAACCGGTTCTTTCTGGGCGGAATTATCCTTATTAATATTATTCTTAAATGGTTCTTTACCAGACCATTGTCCATGACTTGATAGAGGCTCAGATAATATAGTTAATTTTTCTAATGCAAATTTATTCCACCATTTTGATATAAAAGACTCAGCATAAAACCGATCCAAATCTTCCCTGTTTTTCCAGACAGTTAAGGTCACCCACAACCTCAAATCTGGTTTTAAAGTAAAAGTTCCTTTTTCTCCGCAACCCATTAATTTCCAAAACAAACATCTTTTAGAAAGCATTAAAGGCAGGCGGTGAACAGCCATTGCCATCAAAGCAAATGGAATGAATCTTCGCCGATAATTGACTATTGTAATTGCTACCAGCATTTTTTTTTCGGAAATTATAAAAAAGCCCATGATAAATGAACTTTAAGCTTAATTTTTACTTTAAATAGATATCAGTATGCCAACAACCAGAGCGTGTTGATTTCTGTAGTCAACCAATAATCGGGCAGGTTAAGGATTATAAAAATCATGCCTGCCTCAATAAATAAGGAATAATGCTCAATAACTTAATAAGTATAAATGGTTATAAATTCTTACATTACTCGGGTTAAATGGCTATATATGTAGTTTATGAAGATCTATTACTTCTTTATTGCTTTACTGTTTTCAGTTCACTTACTTCAGGCTCAAAATATCGTCTCCATTAATGTAAACGGTACAATTAATCCAACCTCGGCCGCATTCATTAAAAATGGGATTACTAAAGCTGCTGATCAACGTGCGGAATGTCTGATCATTCATTTAAACACGCCAGGCGGATTGCTTAAGTCAACCAGGATTATTGTAGGTTCTATTCTTGAATCGCCTGTGCCTGTTGTGGTTTATGTTTCTCCAGGCGGCGCACATGCCGGTTCAGCAGGTGTTTTTATTACGATGGCCGCACATATAGCTGCCATGTCGCCTTCCACAAACATTGGTTCTGCTCATCCCGTTAGTAGTCAAGGAAGTATGGATTCTATTATGAGCGAGAAAACGACCAATGACGCCGCTGCCTTTATCAGGTCTATCGCTGGTAAACGCCGCAGAAATTTGATCTGGGCTGAAGATGCTGTACGAAATAGTGTTTCTATAACAGAAGTTGAAGCGGTAAAAATTAAAGTAGTTGATCTGATCGCTAAGAACGAACAGGATTTGCTCAGACAGATTAACGGACGCGTAGTAGAATTGGAGTCAGGGAACAAAATCTTGCAAACCCTAAATGCAAAAATTGAACGCGTTGAAATGAGTTTTGTAGAAAAATTTCTTGATGTAATCAGCGATCCCAATGTGGCCTATATTCTGATGATGCTGGGTTTTTATGGGATATTGTTTGAACTTTACAGTCCTGGGTCCATTGTGCCAGGTGTTATTGGTGCAATCTGCCTCATTCTTGCGTTTTACGCAATGCATACGCTACCCATTAATTACGCAGGTATGGCATTAATAGGTTTAGCCATTATTCTTTTTGTCTTGGAAATTAAAATTGTAAGCTATGGCGTACTCGGAATAGGGGCGGTTATAGCGCTTGCAATCGGTTCCATGATGTTAATCAAAACAGATTCTGCTCTGGATTTTATGCAAATATCATTGACTGTTATTCTGGCAATCACTATAACCACGGCGCTATTTTTTTCTTTTTTGATCGGCATGGCCGTTAAAGGTCAAAAAATAAAGGTTCAAACTGGCATAGAAGGTATTATAGGAGAAGAAGGAGAGGCTCTTGCAAGTTTAGAACCATCGGGCATGGTTAGAGTTCATGGAGAATTGTGGAAAGCAGAATCTGTAGAAGGGAAAATTAGCACTGGCCAGAGAATAAAAGTAACAGCTATTAATAATTTGACACTTTTTGTTAAAGCGGTAAATAAGATCACAAAATTGTAATATACCTTAAATTAAATTTAAAAAAACCACATGGAAAACTTCCCAATAATGACCGTTATCCTGGTCGTATTTATTCTTTACGTACTTGCGAGCTCTATACGGGTTTTAAACGAATACGAACGCGGCGTAGTTTTCCGCCTGGGACGGATGGTAGGCGTACGGGGGCCTGGGTTAATTCTTTTGATTCCCTTTTTGGAGAAAATGGTAAAAGTCAGTTTACGTACAGTAGTAATGGATGTGCCTCCGCAAGATGTAATAACCCAGGACAACGTTTCAATCAAAGTTAACGCCGTGATCTATTTCAGGGTACTGCAACCTGATAAAGCGATTGTTGAGGTTGAGAATTTCTTGATGGCGACTTCCCAAATCTCCCAAACAACGCTTAGAAGTGTTTTAGGTCAGTCAGAGCTGGATGACCTGTTATCGCAAAGAGATATTATCAACCACAAACTTCAGCAAATTATCGACTCACAAACTGAGCCTTGGGGAATTAAAGTTTCAAACGTGGAAGTAAAGCAGATTGACCTTCCGCAGGAAATGCAACGGGCGATGGCCAGGCAGGCAGAAGCAGAGCGGGAGAGGAGAAGTAAAGTTATTGCGGCTGAAGGAGAATTCCAGGCATCGCAACGCTTATCTGATGCTGCTAAAGTATTAAGCGAACAACCCAGTGCTTTAACATTGCGTTACCTTCAAACTCTGAAAGAAATTGCCGGAGAAAATAATTCAACAACCATTTTCCCGGTTCCGATAGATCTCATTACTCCTTTTTTAAATATGGGCGTTAAAATTGAAGAAAATAAAAAGGCTTAGAGTCCCACTAAAAAACCCTGACTCGCAAAGTCAGGGTTCTTATTGAGAAGCAGATCACGCTTCCAACTAAAATTTGAGTGTTTTAACAAGCAATTTTAAAAATTATAATTTTTTAAGTTTCTCTTACCCTACAGTTGACAAAAACTTTTATTCGGTTTCTTTACGCAAGGTTTTAATGTCCTTTATTTGCTTCTTCATATCCGGGCTGTTAAACTGCTTTTTCATTTTCTCTTCCTCAACTTTTACATCTTCCATTTGCGTTTTCCACCCGGGGCTGTTAAACTGATTTTCATATCCTCTCCGTCACTTTTATATCTTCGATCTGCTTCTTCTACTCAGGGCTGCTCATTTTAGATTATCCACAGACGCTGATTTTTCAACAAGCCAGCCAGGGCAGTGTTATTCCATTAACTTTAGGGCATCTTATTAAAATCCACTTTGGCCAAAAGCGATCAGACCGTAACACCCTTAATGCAGCAGTATAATACCATTAAGGCTAAGTATCCGGGTGCTTTATTGTTATTTCGTGTAGGAGATTTTTATGAAACCTTTGGTCAGGATGCGGTTAAAGCGGCAGGAATATTAGGTATTGTTTTAACTAAACGCGGAAGTAATAACGGAGCACCTATAGAACTTGCCGGTTTTCCGTATCATTCTTTAGAAACGTATCTTCCAAAACTGGTTCGTGCCGGACAGAGGGTTGCTATCTGCGATCAGCTTGAGGATCCAAAAACCACTAAAACTATTGTAAAGCGTGGTGTTACCGAACTCATTACACCGGGTATTTCCTACAGCGATAACATACTTGAGCAGAAAACGAACAATTACCTCGCTTCCGTTTATTTTGAAAAGAACCAGGCAGGAGTGGCTTTTCTGGATATTTCAACCGGTGAATTTTTGGTAGCTCAAGGCAATTCAGACTACCTTGATAAATTGCTTCAGACTTTTAAACCCAGTGAAGTTATTTTTCAGAAAAGCAGTCGAAAGGATTTTATAGAACAGTTCGGCGATCTATTTTATACCTACGAACTGGATGACTGGATGTATGGCGGCGATTTTGGACAGGAAACATTACTCAAACACTTTGATGTAAAGTCATTAAAAGGTTTTGGTGTTGACCGTTTAAATCTGGCGGTAACGGCTGCCGGTGTAGCCCTGCATTATTTAAATGAAACTGAACATCGAAACCTGCAGCATATTTCTTCGCTTTCGCGAATAGAAGAAGACCGTTACATGTGGATAGATCGTTTTACGGTGCGCAACCTGGAACTGATCAGCTCTTCCAATGAAAATGCGGTTTCCCTCGTTGATGTATTGGATCAAACCTGTTCGCCAATGGGAGCAAGGCTGCTTCGGCGTTGGATAGTAATGCCTTTGAAAGAACTAAAACCAATTGAAGAAAGATTAAAAGTAGTTGAGTATCTGATTCAGGAAACAGAGCTTCGTGAAAACGTACTTCATGAAATTAAACAGATTGGAGACCTGGAAAGACTGATTTCTAAAATCGGTTTATTGAAAGCGAATCCACGGGAAGTGAACCAGTTAAGACGGGCTTTAAAGGCAGCTTCCAACATTAAAAATTTAATAGAAAAGACAGATAATCGGGCACTTCAACTCATTGCCAGCCAAATTAATCATTGTGAAATAATTTGTCAGAAAATAGAAACTCACCTTCAGGCTGACCCGCCAGTGTTGATTATGCGGGGCGGTGTTATTGCTGATCAGGTGGACGAAGAGCTGGACAGATTGCGAAAAATCGCTTTTGGCGGCAAAGGGTATTTATTAGAAATGCAGAAACGGGAAGCGGAAATTACCGGAATCCCTTCGTTAAAAATTGCTTTTAATAACGTATTTGGTTATTATCTGGAAGTAACGCATACCCACAAAGACAGGGTTCCGGCAGATTGGTTGCGCAAGCAGACTTTGGTGAATGCCGAACGCTACATTACTCCGGAACTAAAAGAATACGAAGAAAAGATTTTGGGTGCCGAAGAAAAAATACTGGCAATTGAAACCCGTCTGTACAACCAGTTGGTTTTCGAGCTAAGCGAGTTTATCAAACCAATACAATTAAATGGGCAGCTTATTGCGCAGCTGGATGTACTTTTAAATTTTGCAACCCTGGCGATAAAAAACCATTATGTAAAACCCCAAATTAACGAAGGAAATAGCATTGATATAAAAGGCGGCCGGCATCCGGTTATTGAAAAGACGCTTCCGGCGGGTGAAGAATATATCTGTAACGATGTGTTTCTGGATAGTGACAGTCAGCAAATTATCATCATAACAGGGCCGAATATGGCAGGGAAATCGGCTTTGTTAAGGCAAACTGGTTTAATCGTTCTGATGGCACAAATGGGCTGCTTTGTTCCCGCAAAGGAAGCACAGATTGGGTTGATGGATAAGATTTTTACCAGGGTTGGTGCATCTGATAATATCACTTCAGGCGAATCAACATTTATGGTAGAGATGAATGAAACGGCGAGTATATTAAACAACCTGTCTGATAAAAGTTTAATCCTGATGGATGAAATTGGCCGTGGAACCAGCACTTACGACGGTATTTCCATCGCCTGGTCAATCGCTGAATATCTTCACAATCATCCTTCGGCGAAAGCCAAAACTTTATTTGCTACTCATTACCACGAATTGAATGAACTTTCCAATACATTTAGCCGAATTAAAAATTTTAATGTATCGGTAAAAGAAGTAGGCAACAGGGTTATTTTTTTAAGAAAGCTGGTTCCGGGAGGAAGTGAACATAGTTTCGGGATACATGTTGCCCGGATGGCCGGAATGCCCGCTAAACTGGTAAGCCGTGCCAATGAGATTTTAAAACGCCTGGAGCAGGAACGTACTGGTGGGGAAAATATAAAGGAGAGCATCAAAAAAATACAGAAGCAAGCCTATCAGTTGCAAATGTTTTCTATTGATGACCCGGTTTTGATTAAGATCAGGGATATGCTGAACAACCTGGACGTGAACACGCTTACCCCTGTGGAAGCGCTGATGAAACTGGACGAGATTCAGCGGATATTGAAAAATTAAAATTGTTTTTTATTTTTATTATTAAAATGTCATTAAAGAGAAAGTCTACTTATGTATTCAACCCTCTATTTTAAATAAAAAATACAACATTGAAATAGCATAAATGGCATATAAACTCTTAAAAATATACCCGCCTTTTATTATCCTTTCCATTTTAATTTTGTTTTCATCCTGCAAAAGCAAAAAATTTATAACAGATGCCTCCGGGCCAAGCAGTAAAAATATATCCGGCAACCTGAAAGAAAGGTATTCGATAATACTGGGCGTTTCTTCAAACATGCTGGCCAACGAAAAACTGTACACATTTATAGATAGTTGGATGGGTGTTCCGCATCGGATAGGAGGATTGGACAAAAACGGAATAGATTGTTCAGGTTTTGCTGTTTTACTTGAAAAGGAAGTATACTTAAAATCTTTACCACGGACTGCCACACAAATGGCCGACCAGGTGAAACGAAAATATGAAGAAGATCTCAAAGAGGGGGATCTGGTATTTTTTAATTTTGATGGCCAAAAGTTTAGCCATGTTGGTGTTTACCTTCAAAATAATAAGTTTGTGCATGCTTCAACCAGTAAAGGAATAATGATCAGCGATCTAAAAAATCCATGGTATTATAAATATTTTTCAAGGGCAGGAAATATACAGCGTTAACCTTAAATTATGAATATGCATAGTTTTAGAAAATAATTTAGGTTTAAACGGTATATTTTCACCTGCTTTCGAAAATGAAAAAAACGTAAGTGTAGTTATTTTTAAACTGTAATTTTACTCTTGAGTATTCCTCTTATTATGAACAAACCCAAAACAGATTATGCATTCTGGACTAAATACAAGCGTTTTGCAACAACAGAAGTATGGATGTACCTGATAATGATTGCAGGAATTTTGTTTGGCATACTGTTTTTTAGTTAATTATATGAAATTAAACCTTAAACGCCCCTTAGCTTTTTTTGATCTGGAAACTACAGGCGTAAACGTAGCTTCTGATCGTATTGTAGAAATTTCTATTTTAAAGGCAATGCCTGATGGAAGCGAAGAAGTAAAAACAATGCGGATCAATCCGGGCATCCCCATTCCATTGGAATCATCTCTGGTACATGGTATTTATGACGAGGATATTAACGATGCACCCAAATTTAGAGAAGTTGCCGAAGGGTTAGCCCGTTTTTTAGATCAGTGCGACCTTGCCGGCTATAATTCAAACAAGTTCGATATTCCGGTATTGATGGAAGAATTTTTACGGGCAAGGGTCGATTTTGATTTAGAAAACCGTCGTTTTGTGGATGTTCAAAATATTTTTCACCAAATGGAACAACGCACTTTACGGGCCGCTTACCAGTTTTATTGTGGTAAAAGCATTGAAAATGCACATTCTGCAGAAGCGGATATTAAAGCAACTTACGAGGTTTTGCTTGCCCAATTAGATAAGTACGATGGTGTGGAGTTTGAAGACAAGAAAGGAAATAAATCAATCCCGGTTAAAAATGACATTGAGTCGCTCCATTCATTTACCAACATGAATAAACCGGTTGACTTTGCCGCAAGGATGATATACAATGAGGACGGAGTGGAAATTATCAACTTTGGCAAGCATAAGGGAAAATGTGTGGAAGAGGTTTTCCAGTCTGAGCCAAGCTATTATTCCTGGATGCAGAAAGGTGATTTTCCGCTATATACCAAACGCTGCCTTGAAAAAATATGGGTACGCTGGAATGGTAAAAAGGAATTGCTAAAAGTTGAAAACCAAACAAAAGTATTTATAGAACCTAAATCTTCTCATCAGGGAAAAGCCCATCATAATACTCAAGTACAACCAAAATCCGAAGAAGAAGTAAAGCCAATAAACACGGATATGCTTGAACAGCTCAAGATGAAATTTGGAAAGTAAACACTAATTTTTAAAAGCTTAAAACGCTATTTTAAAAACTTGATATTCCTTTTCAGACCAGAAAATTTGGTACGCTTTACTGCGGAGTTTTTAAAAATTTTACGAAAAGTATCTTCCGTAATTTCTTCCCAATCTGCTTTGCGCATTCCTAACAGATCCGCATGTGGTTGAAAATCCGGTTCGGTATGTGGAATAGAAAATTTATTCCATGGGCAAACATCCTGACAGATATCACATCCGAACATCCAGTTAGCGGTTTTATCTGTAAAAGTCTTGGGTAATTCATTTTTCAACTCAATAGTTAAATAGGAGATACACCGGCTTCCATCAACTATGTAAGGAGCTACAATCGCCTCTGTAGGGCAGGCATCAATACAGCGGGTACAGGTTCCGCAGTAATCCTGTGTAGGGTTCACATCGTAAATCAAATCCAGATCAGTTATTAATTCGGCCAGAAAAAAGAAAGAACCAGTATGTTTATTAATCAGATTGCTATTTTTCCCTATCCAGCCGAAACCCGCTTTTTTTGCCCAGGCTTTATCTAACACCGGAGCAGAATCAACAAAAGCCCGACCGTTTACCTCACCGATAGCCTCTTTAATATAATACATCAGCAACTTAAGCTTCTCTTTAATAACCAAATGATAATCTGTACCAAAAGCATATTTACTAATCAAGGGAGCTTCCGGATCCAGCTGACCATCTTTTGTGTAATAATTTAAAGCCAGTGAAATAACTGAGCGGGCACCTTCAACCAATTTGGTAGGATCAAGTCGTTTGTCAAAGTGATTTTCCATATAACTCATTTCTCCATGAAATTGATTGTTTAACCAATTTTCTAAACGTGGAGCTTCCTCCTCTAAAAAGCCTGCTTTAGAAATCCCGCAAAACATAAATCCAAGATCACTGGCTTTTTGTTTAATCAGTTTGGTATTGGCTTCTAAGTAATTTTTCATTAAGGATTTTCAAAGGTAATTATTCTAAGAATTTATGCTTCAATTTTAAAACACTTAAACACCGTTTAAGATATAATGAAAGGTTAATTTTCAATCGCAAAAATTAAAACTTTTTGCTCTTTGGTACATCTATTGTTATTATCTTACTCACTAATTAAAACCGTATGACAACAAAGTATTTAAAAAATTCAGCATTGATTGCAGCCTTTTTAGTTTCTGGCAGTTTATATGCCCAAGACACTACGGGTATTATGGCTGCGGATTTAAAACCTTTTGCTCCTGCATCTTCCTTCAGGACATGGTCATTCGGCATTAATGCCGGTGTATTAAGCCCCACACTTCCTTTTGGAAAAAATGACTTTAGCAGATGGAAGCCGCAATTGGGTTATGGCGCTTATATTCAAAATCAAATATTACCTGCCTTGGGTATTAAAGCGGCATTCCTTGGTGGGAAACTTGAAGGTAACAACACCGAGCCCTGGCGCAGCGGTATAATTGCTTCAGGCCCGTACGAATCTTTTGAAACCAATATAAAATATTCTGGCAGTTTAAGTGCGCAGTTAAGTTTGGGAAGCATTTACTACATGAACCGCAAAAGCGCCATGATTCCTTACGTTAGTGCCGGGGCTGGTTTTATAGGTTACAATATCAATCTTACAGACCGCTCTAATCAGGTATCAGAATTTAAATCAGATGGTAATGTAAATGAAGTTTTTTTCCCAGTCGGCCTGGGGGCTAAATTTACAGTTTCACAAGGCATAAACCTTGACCTTGGCTATACCATGAATTTTGTTGATGGTGATAACCTGGACGGATATCGCAATACTCCGCAGGATGATAAATTTTCATTCGGCCACATCGGATTAGAATTCGCTTTAGGACCTAAGTCTAAACCACAATTGGCTACTTACAATCCGGTTGCCACTATGGAAAGCGATTACATTAGCCGTAATGCCATGCTTAAAAGCCAGCTTGAGGCTGAAAGGGCCAGCAACGCACAACGTTTAGCTCAAATGGATGCTGACTGGAAGAAATTTTTAACTGATACAGACAAAGACGGAGTTTCTGACTATTTTGACAAGTGCCCTGATTCTCCAGCCGGAACACAGGTTGATGGTGCGGGTTGCCCGTTAACAATTACAAGTACAACAGTAAATCCTGTTAAGGTTGTAATAACTGAGGAGGACAAAAGAATAGTTGCTGAAGCTATAAAGAATCTTGAGTTTAATTTTGGTAAATCAACGATACGGTCTACATCGTATTCCAGCTTAAACCGTGTGGCGGAATTATTAAAAACTAAAGATTTTAGCCTCCGGCTTGCCGGACATACAGATAATGTAGGTAGCAATGCAGCAAACCTCAAGTTATCTAAAAGTCGTTCGGAATCTGTAAAAGCTTATTTGATTAGTCAGGGAGCGAACACTTCCAGAATTGAAGCAACAGGTTACGGCGAAAGTCAGCCGATAGCTACCAATAAAACCAATGGTGGTCGGCAGAGAAACAGGCGTGTTGAATTTACTTTGTTTTAGGCATTTTAAATTATTTATTATAAACGGAAGACGCTGAAAAGCGTCTTTTTTTTGCAAAAAATAAAACCTGTAAAGCTAAATTTCCGTAATTTTTGTAGTTAAATAAATAATAAAAAAGTTTTCAGCTTCTAACTTCCATTTCTTAAACAAACAATCACCTTATTACATACATATGAATCCAAACTTTTTGAAACACACAGCTTTTCTCGCTTTACTTTTTATTTCAGAGAACATAATGGCTCAGGATACAATGGCAGTTAAAAACCAGAACATCATTAACGTGACAACTTCAACTATAAACAATGTTAAAATTTTGGCCACTAAAGAAGATAAGGAGGTTGTAGCGCAAGCTATTAGCAACCTTGAGTTTGAGTTTGATAAGGCAACTATTCAACCTGTTTCTTATAAAAGTTTAGATGGATTAGCCGATTGGTTAAAGGCGAGGGATTTTACGCTAAAGGTTTCCGGCTATGCAGATTACATTGGTGATGATTCTTATAATCTTCAATTATCAAATGAACGTGCCAGAGCAGTAAAAGAATATCTCGTTAAGCAAGGAGCCGACCCTAAACTTATTGACCCGGTTGGTTTTGGTGAAAAACTACCTTTGGCCAGCAATGAAAATGAAGATGGTAGGAAGATGAACAGACGAGTAGAATTTGCGCTTTACTAAACCTATTATTGAATACGTCCTTTTAAAAAAGCATTGTTCTTGCGATGCGTTTATTGGGTTTTCTTTTAGATTTTTGCTATTAAAACTGCCTGTGGTTTAAAACCTAAAGTTTGGGCAAGAAAAATCGAATGGTAACGGGATAATACCGAAACCAGCAGCTTCAAAGATCTGATACAGGAGAAATAACAATTTCAAAGCCGCTTATTGTTTATTCGATTGGAAATAGCAATCGTTTATCTTCAAAATAATTAATCTTTTAAAATGACGATCCCTACCATATCACTGGCCATCTGAAGATCTTTTACTATCAGGTGTAATGCATTATCCTTCCAGATAAAATCCATTTTCTCTTCACTGTTTTTATAGACCGCGGTTACATAAAGTGGTTTATTTTTTAAAGGGCAGCTTTAAATAAGCTTTATCAAAAGGGATGCAAACAATTCTCTTTGAGTTAAAGATAGTCTGCGGGATAGCCCACTTTACATTCTATTTGATGAATTTTATCTCTATTTAAAAGCTCTTTTTGTTTGTTAATCGTATCCGCTGGAAGCCATAATTGCTGTTCCCTAAGCTGCCGCAAGCGGACTCCAAATACTCCGATGCCCGTGTCCTTTATCTTCTTTATTTCCCAAATCGCCTAAATCATCTAACGCAATTAAATTCTTTATGCTTTTCATAAAACTGTATCCGTCCTGTGTATATTTCCAGGAAGAATCAGGAGTTGAAGGTTGATTCGTTTTGGATACTGCCGGGAGTTATAAAAAAATTAGAATTCCAAAAAATATGCGGCGCATAAATAAATTTACGTCAAGCTTAGTTTAATTGAGATATAAATCTAATCTTGATATGTTCAATTCAATTTTTTAGTGCAATCAGGTATATCCTAATATTTTAAGCACCTGCTTGCTATTCTGTTCCTCGCCGAATACTTCAAAATTAAAAGTTTCATCACGGTTACGCCGGATAATCACATGTTTGGGAGATGGTAACAGACAATGATGAATTCCACCATAGCCGCTTAAAACTTCCTGATATGCGCCGGTATGAAAGAACCCAAGATATTGCACTTTACGGGTTTTAGGCATAAAAACGTTGTTCATATGCGCTTCCTGGTTATAATAATCCTGCCCGTCGCACGTTATCCCGCCAAGGTTAACCCTTTCATAATCAGAATCCCAGTTATTAACCGGTGCCAGGATGTATTTTTGATTTAACGCCCAAACATCAGGCAGGTTGGTAATGAAAGATCCGTCGAGCATCAGCCATTTTTCCCGGTCATTTTGCTGTTTACGACCTAGCACTTTGTATAAAATTCCTGATGCTTCGGCTACGGTATATTTTCCAAATTCTGTAATAATATCCGGTTCAATGGTATCATTGTCTGCGCAAATCTCTTTAATCCGTTTCACAATTTCGTTAACCATGTATTCGTAATCGAAATCAAAAATCAACGAATCTTTAAATGGCATTCCACCGCCTATATCAAGGGTATCCAGTTCGGGGTTTACTTTTTTAAATTTACAGTAAAGCGTGACATATTTCTCCAGTTCATTCCAGTAATAAGGAGTGTCAGAAATACCTGAATTGATAAAGAAATGAAGCAGCTTAACTTTAAAGTTTGGGTTCCCGGCAACTTTATGATTGTAAAAATCAATCACATCTTCAATCCTTATCCCCAAACGGGAAGTATAAAACTGTGAATCAGGCTGTTCTTCTGCAGCAATACGAATACCCAGGTTGCAGGGAATGTCCAGTTCATCGTCGTAAATATTGAATTCTTCTTTATTATCTAAAACAGGAATGATATTGCTAAAACCATCATGCAGCATATCAATGATGTACTGCTTGTATTGAAAAGTTTTAAAACCGTTGCATATAACGGTAATGTCTTTATTTAAAGCACCTTTTTTCTCCAGGGCATCAATCATAGGCATATCAAAGGCCGAGGAAGTTTCCAGGTGTATATCGTTGCGTAAGGCTTCTTCTACAATATGCCTGAAATGCGAGCTCTTCGTACAATAGCAATATTTATAACCTCCGCGGTAGTTGTTTCTCACAATTGCCGACTGAAACAAGAGTTTGGCCTGCTGAATTTTTTTACTGATGATGGGTAGGTACGTAAACCTTAGGGGCGTTCCATAAGTTTCAATCATCTCCATCAGGTTTAGATCATGAAAAAAAAGCTCATCCTCTATAACCTCAAAACCTTCCTGCGGAAATCCAACGCTTAAATCAAGAAACTCCTCGTAGCTCTGCATTTTTTTATAATTTTGGCAAAGATAATTTTTTACCTATAAGAATTGGGCAGTAGTGCGGAGATTAAATCAATCTTATGAAAACTTTACCTGGTAACCAGTTAATATCTGATCTAAATCCATTGTATGCGTGAAATAAAAATTATTGAAGTTAAGTCAGAATTAGGAGCAGGTACCAGGGGAGCTAGTCTGGGTGTTGACGCCATAAAAATTGCAGCCCTTGATTTCGGTAGCCGGTATTTTAAGAAATACAACAGTGTAGAAGTGGCAAATGAAAATCATCTGCTTTTGGAAGCAACCGGTAGCCAGTATGCAAAACGTATTTCCGGGGTTTTAACAATTGCCGAGCGAGTGGCGGAAGAGGTGGCCAAAACCATAAATCAAAAAGTTTTTCCTATTGTTTTGGCTGGTGATCATAGTTCATCTGCGGGTACGATTTCAGGAATTAAAAAAACATATCCTAAATCCAAACTTGGAATTATTTGGATTGATGCACATGCCGATTTGCATTCACCATACACTACTCCGTCTGGAAACCTTCATGGAATGCCTCTGGCAATGGTTCTTGATGAAGATAATATTGAACAGAAAGTCAATATGCTGGACCAGGAAACCATGAATTACTGGTATCAATTAAAAAACATAGGAAATATTGCACCTAAAATTACATACCAGGATTTGGTTTTTATATCTGTAAGAGATACGGAAGGTCCTGAAGAGCATTTGATCAAAAAAAACAACATTAAAAGTTTTAGTACGGCTGATATAAGAAAAAGAGGTGTGGAAAAAGTAGCTATTGAAGCGCTTCAATACCTTGATAATTGCGATCTGATTTACGTTTCTTTTGATGTGGATTCTATGGACGCTGCTATTTCTAAAGGTACCGGAACCCCGGTTACCAACGGAATTACTGAGCGTGAGGCTGGGAACCTTGTTTCTCGATTAATGACAAGCGATAAAGTTTGCTGTTTTGAAATAGTGGAAGTAAATCCTACCCTCGATAAAGAAAACCTGATGGCCGAGAATGCCTTTGAGATCCTGGTAAGGGCCACCAACAGTTTAATTAACGATTGAGGGTTATCGGTCAATTTTATGCTTTCAGATCTCAGTTATTATAATGCGAAAAACGTTAATAAGCTATTTAACATTGTAAGAATTAATTCACTGAAAATTTTGATTAGGCGTTGTAATATTGTGAGTTAGACAATAATATTTTAATTTCTTGAAAAGCAGGGTTTAAGCTTTTAATAGTGCTAATCCCCATATTCGCTCCAAACCCATATATAGGACCGGGGTTTTTAAATTACCACAGGGTTTGTTTAACACGGACTAATCATTTACAATTAACTGAAAGCTGACATCTGATAACTAAAAATATCTGTACCAAAAACCATGACACTGGAAAATAATATTATTCAATATACCATACAAGCCGTTAAAGAACTATATGGTGCCTGCTTAGATGCACATCAGGTTACCTTACAGGAAACCAGGAAAGAATTTCAAGGCCAAATAACGGTGGTTACTTTTCCATTTATTAAATTTTCTAAAAAATCTCCCGAACAAACCGGGCAGGAGATAGGAGCCTATCTTAAAATTAAAATTGATGAGATAATTGATTTTAATGTGATAAAGGGATTTTTAAATTTATCAGCATCAGACAATTTTTGGGTTTCCCGGCTTAATGATATAGGTGATGAAGGTTTTGGCATTTTTTCTGCAAACGGTAAAAAAATACTTGTAGAATATTCTTCTCCCAACACCAATAAACCGCTTCATTTAGGGCATGTCCGCAACAACTTACTTGGTTTTTCTGTCGCCGAAATTTTAAAATCATCTGGCTACGAAGTAATTAAAGCCAACCTGGTTAACGATAGGGGAATTCACATTTGTAAATCAATGCTGGCGTGGCAACTTTTCGGAAACGGCGAAACACCTGAAAGTACCGGCCTTAAAGGAGATCACTTGGTAGGCAAATACTATGTCATATTTGACCAGCAATATAAAATACAAATCCAAAGGTTAATTGCAGAAGGCCAAACCGAGGAGGATGCGAAAAAAAATGCTCCGCTTATAAACTCAGCTCAGCAAATGCTACTAAACTGGGAAGCAGGCGAAGAACAAACTCTGGCGCTTTGGAAAAAAATGAACGACTGGGTTTATTCTGGTTTTAATGTTACCTACAATAAACTTGGGGTTGATTTTGATAAGTTCTATTATGAATCAAATACTTATTTATTAGGAAAAGATACCGTTGAGGAAGGCCTCAAAAACAAAGTTTTTTTTAAGAAGCCGGATGGTTCCGTTTGGATTGACCTGACTGCTGACGGGCTTGATGAGAAATTGGTTTTACGGGCCGACGGAACTTCCGTTTATATGACCCAGGATTTGGGCACTGCAGAATTAAAGTATCATGACTTTAAAATGGATGAATCTGTTTATGTTGTTGGAAATGAACAAGACTATCATTTTAAAGTTCTCTTTTTAATATTGAACAAACTTGGTAAATCATGGGCCAAAGGCCTGCACCATCTTTCCTACGGAATGGTTGATCTGCCATCAGGCAAAATGAAATCCCGTGAAGGAACAGTTGTAGACGCGGATGAGCTGATTGATGAAATGATGCGTACCGCCCGTGAACGAACCGAGGAACTTGGCAAAGTAGAGAATTTTTCGGCTCAGGAAAAAGAAGAACTTTACCGGATGATTGGCTTAGGAGCTTTAAAATATTTCCTTTTAAAAGTTGAGCCAAAAAAGCGGTTGTTGTTTGATCCGAAAGAATCTATAGATTTTCAAGGAAATACCGGACCTTTTATTCAATACACTCATGCCCGCATTAAATCTGTTTTAACTAAGGGTAATTATCAAAAGCACCAGTCTGCTTTTTATTCATCTGAATTAAAGGCATTAGAACGGGACCTGATTGTTATCTTAAATAAATACCCGGATACGGTTAAGTCTGCATCAGCTGAATATAGCCCGGCATTAATTGCAAACTTTACCTTCGAGCTTGCGAAAGCATTCAATAAATTTTACCATGAAGAACCGATTTTAAAAGCAGATGAGGAAGATGTAAAACAGTTCCGGCTTGAGCTTTCTGCCGCTACGGCTATGGTTCTTAAAAAAGGAATGAAACTTTTAGGAATTGAAGTACCAGACCGGATGTAGAAATCGGATTAAAGGACTAGGAGGCAGAACATTAAAAGACGCGTTGCTTAATTCTTTATTATTTTGTTCCTTTTAAATTTATCTGATACAATTAATTCTTTACTTCCGGATGTATATTTATAAAATCCGTTTCCGGATTTGATCCCTTTATTTCCAGCCTCAACCATATTTACCAAAAGTGGGCAGGGGGCATATTTCGGATTGCCAAAACCCTTATACAAAACTTCAAGAATAGCCAAACAGACATCCAGTCCAATAAAATCTGCCAGTTGCAAAGGCCCCATCGGATGTGCCATTCCTAACCTCATCACAGTATCTATTTCCTCAACACCTGCAACACCTTCGTGTAAAGTAAATATCGCTTCGTTAATCATAGGCATAAGAATCCTGTTAGCGACAAACCCCGGATAATCATTTACTTCTACAGGCGACTTACTTAAATTTTTTGACAAATCCATTATCCGTGCGGTAACTTCATCAGAGGTTGCATACCCTCTAATAACTTCAACCAATTTCATTACAGGTACCGGATTCATAAAGTGCATGCCGATTACTTGCTCAGGGCGTTTAGTAACAGATGCTATTTTGGTTATGGAAATAGAAGAGGTGTTTGAAGCCAGCATAGCTTCAGGCTTACAAAAACTGTCCAGCTGTTTAAAGATTTTAAGTTTTAAATCTACATCTTCGGTAGCGGCTTCAATAATGAGATCTGCGTATTCTACTCCGGTTTTTAGATCTGTATAGGCAGAAATATTTTTTAAAACGTTTAATTTTTCTTCTGCTGTAATTAATCCTTTACTGATCTGCCTGTCCAGGTTTTTTGTAACGGTTGCTATTCCGGTTAAAAGTGCTTCATCCGAA
>JACMND010000143.1 GCA_014378705.1 Pedobacter sp.
AATTGAAAGGAGGGCAGACAAATGTCGTATAATCCTTTCGAAACCCTTGAAAATAGATTGACAGAAATTTACAATCAGAACCAACAGATTATGCTTTTGTTCGGGCAAGGGCAAGGGCAAAACATAGCTAAACCAATTGATCTTGTAGACGGAGAACAGCTTTCTAAAAAATTAGGCATTACTATACAGACTTTGATTAGGTGGAGGCAGAAAGGTAAGATTCCTTTTTTGCAGGTCGGAAAATCAATACGTTATGATTTGAATAAGGTTTTAGAAAGCCTTGAAAAGAAAAAAGGAGCTAAATAATTAACTCCTTCAGTATATTTTGACTCGCACCCAAAAGTACTGATTTATTTAACAATTACCAAACAGTACTAAAAATGCAACCTACAGAGCGAAAAGATATAAAATTTCCAGTAACATTTTACAACAACATATACGACATTAAATCTGAAAAGGTTTATTGTTTTATAGATGATATTTTGCCAATGATTGCGACTGGTAAATTTAAGGATTTAGATAAAAAGCAAACTCCAGCTTTTACACCTTCAGGAATATTTAAGGCAGGAAGGAAGGATTCAGATTTGATACAGCATAATGGATTGCTTTGTCAGGATCTTGACAATGTAGAAGACATCGATACTGTAAAGGAAAAACTTAGACACGACCCTTATGTTTTTGCAATCCATAAGTCTTATTCTGGTAATGGCTTAGCAGTTTACTTTAAAATAAATCAAAATAATCATGCTGAATCATTTAATCAGATAGCTGCATATCTCGAAAAGGTATATGATTTGCATTCGAATATTGACCCGAAATGTAAAAACCTTAGTAGGCTTAGAATTCTATCACACGATCCACATGTATTTTATCAATTAAAATCTAAACTTTTTAAATGTAAAACACCGACTAAAAGAGAAATGCTAGCAAAGCGAAATCAAAATTTCGTTATTACTGAAGATAGGAATAAGAAGGTTATTGATGCAATTATAGAAAGTCGAATTGATGTTACCTCTGATTATTCCGATTGGTGCAATACAGGTTTTTGTATTGCTAATGAGTACGGTGAAACGGGCAGAGATATCTTTGACCAAATCAGTCAATTTCATCCTGAGTATAATACTCAAAAAGTAGATAAAAAATATACTAATCTACTCAAAACAAGCTCAGGAGGCTTAAACATGGGAGTCCTTTACAACATCGCCAGGCGCCATGGAATTGAAATTTACACCAAGCAAGAAAATGAAAGTTTCAAGTCTGTGAAACACTTAGCCAAAGCTGGCGCAAATAAAGAGGAAATTAAAGAATTTCTTTTAGAAAAGGATGTTTCTGAAGATGAAATCGAGGCAATGGAAGAAGTATTAAGTGAGGCTAGAGGCGCACTCTTTACAGAATCCAATGGAATAATCGGAGACTTAAACAGTTTCATACAAACAAAGTACAACCTTAAAAGAAATCTAGTTTCCAGAAATATTGAGCTTGATGTTACTCCAATAAATGATATTGACATAAACTCAATTTTTTTAGATTGTAAGGCCAATATTGATGACGTCACAAAGGACTTGACTCGATCATATCTATTTTCAAAATTCATTCAGCAATACAATCCATTTTTTGAGTTTATAGAGGAGAATGAAAACTTAAAGCATAAAATAGGCGCAATTGATAGCTTGTCTAAGTGCATAACTACTGATACGGCTAATTATGAGGTATTTCTTAAAAAATGGCTGGTAGGTATTGTTTCTAGCGTTTACGGTGATCCATCGCCTTTGATGTTGGTTTTATGCGGTGGGCAAAATACTGGTAAGACTTATTTAATTAGGCACCTACTGCCAAAGTCATTATTACCATACTTTGCTGATTGTCGTTTTCAGAACGGCAAAGACGATGAAATCCTAATGACTAAAAAGCTATTGCTTAATAATGATGAATTGACCCACCTGAGCAAGAAAGACGAAACCAAACTAAAGGAATTGCTTAGCAGAAATATTGTCACATGCAGAGAGCCTTACGGTACCGTCTCAGTTGATTTAAAACGTTTGGCAGTTTTTGCAGGTACGTCTAACAAATTAGAAATATTGACTGATTTAACAGGTAATCGGAGGGTAATTCCAATAAACGTTTTAAGCATAGATCACGCTAAATATAATGCAATAAATAAAGACGAGCTGTTTATGGAAATAGTATCGCTTTATGAGAGCGGATTCAGTCACCACCTCACGAACGAAGAGATTTCACTTTTAAATTCAAGTACTAAAAACTTTGAGGAGAAATCTACAGAGGAAGAGCTTATTCTAAAATTCTTTTCCATACCAGAAGCCGACCAAATTTGTGATTTTTTAACGGCTAGTGAAATCGTGTCAAAAATAAAAATTAGAAGTACGCTTACCACCTATAAAGAGAAAATAGGGCTATGCCTAAAGAATTTGGGTTTTGAGCAGGTAAGCAAAAAGATGGGTGGTAATTCAAAAAGGGTGTATAAAGTGATTGAAAACACTTAAATGCTTACCACCTACCACCAAGCTTACCACCTAAAAATTGTCTTTAAATATTAAACAGAGTGGTTTGTGGTAAGGTGGTAAGGGTGGTAAGTACTTTTTATAAAACATACAAGATAAAATATAAATATACCATTATAACGAAAAATAATTTTTTATATATAAAGCTCCAAAAACATGCTTACCACCTACCACCCTTACCACCTTTTTAAATTTTAACCCTTAACCCCAATATAACAATGAAAACAGAAACAGAAACAGAACCCACAGATTACACCGACATCTTCAAAGTTGAAATTATAAATGTGCAGCACAACAAGCACATGACCCCTGAAGAAAAGCAAATAAAGATCAGAGAATTACAAACATTAATTAACAATAAAAACTAAAATATCATGGCGAATTCAGAAAACAATCCAATTCACTTAGCAAACTTATTTAATCCTTTGATTATAAACGTGTTAAAAGAACAAATTACAACCCAACAGGAAACCATTTCCCACTACCAACAACTTGACTGGTCATTGACCGAAACGGCTCAGGATCAAAGAAATGAGTTGGTAAGGGTCAAAGAGAAATTTGATGCAATTCTAAAGCAAAACCAAGATTTAAAAAACCAATTATCTGCAATAAAGCCCGTTTTGATATTGGCAAATACATTTTTAGCAGGCAGTTCGGAAACCGAAAAGTTAAAGAAAGCTTTAGAAAGCGCCACAGTATCGGAGTTTATAGGCCAAAAGGTTAATAGGATTGTCAGTCAAGTTATCCCTAGCCTGGTTCCCTTAAAGAAAGCGGTTTAATACCGTTTTCTTTATTTCAACTGCATAGATCGAAAGCCCTCTGGGTAGCTTAACAACGAGTTAACAGGTAAATTTACAACGTAATCAATACAAAAACAATGAATTGGCAGACACAACTAAAAGAAACCTTGTATAAATCGGCGGAGACACTTAAAGAACAGCAGGAAGAAATTGCAGCCTTAACCGCTGAAAATTTAAAACTTAAAACACCTGCTAAGGAAAATGAAGCAGTTGCTACACAAGCAGAGATTGATGAAGCGTTTAAAAACATAAAAATTTGATAATGAGAGAGTTAATAAACGAAGATTTAAGATTGTTAGATAACCTTAAATCTGATATGACCTACTGGTCAAACCCCCTGCAAAACGTAAAAGAATGCTACGAGGCTTTAGACCTGGGAGACTTAACAACGGAGGTATTCAATGCTTTAAAAAGTAGTGGTGGTTATGACAAAATCCGTGAAATCTTCATTAAGGATTTAAACAGTCAGTTAGACAAGTCAGGCATTAAGAATACAGCTCTGAGAGATACTGCCATGCAGGGTGCAAGTGAACCGCTTACTAATTTACTGAATGCTATTGAAGGTTTAAAGAATGTGATAGTCCGTCCATATAATAAGATGGGAGAGCCTACTTTGTCTTTAGATCAAATTAGTTTTATTGGTGGTAAATTTATCATAGGCGAAGAAGAAAAAGAAAAATTCGCAGAAATTCATTGTCGCACTTACTTGAGTAATCCTAAACACGTTTCTCTTGTTAACGATTTAAACGCTTTGGTCGCATTATTAAATAAAATCGGTACGGAATACCAAGACCTAGTGTTCGATCCTAGAGAGACATCAAAAACGCCTCAGCAAGCATTCCAAAGGTTGGTAGATGTTGATAGAACCGACTGGTCATTTTTTGTTAACCAACTCGCGTTAAAATCAATTCTGAAATAATTATCACTGTATTTTCATTGTAAAAAACAACATAATGTTCAAAGCTGGAGTATCAGGAAACCCGAACGGCAGACCGAAAAACGCAAAAAATAAAGCTAGCAAAGATTTACGTCTGGCTGTCA
>JACMND010000144.1 GCA_014378705.1 Pedobacter sp.
ACAATCACATTGCATGGCAACATGGTTCCAATCTTATCCTCTGCCAGTAAGGCTTTGTAGGCAAATGGCGGATTGCAGGCACCCAGAATTTTGTAGTTATAAAAGTCCACATCAAGCTTTTTCTTTAATGTAGCTTTTATGTCAATTTCCGTCAATATGCCAAAGCCTTCAGCTTTGAGTGCTTCTGTTACTTTTTGTATAGCATCATCGAAACTTTCGCTAATTATTTTGCTGAAATAGTATGCCATGATTCTTTTATTATTCAGGTTAAAAAGTTATTATTTATATAGTGTCAATGTTTCCCACGGTCCCGAAACCAGGTTCCGATACGGCCAATAATTGTACCTGAAATTCCGATGATAATCATTGATACACCGAGAAGATGATGCCAGCCACCCATCTTACTAAACAACAGCATTGTGCCGCTGACCACAAGCGCTGCCAAAGCGATAGCGCCTGCAAGCTGTTTGATATTAAGGCTCAAGTCACCTGCCAGTTTCTCCAATGCAGGAGCCTGCACCCTACCCAGATTACCTTCTGCGATACGCCGGAGTATTCGTCTTGTGTCGGCAGGTGCATCCATTATCAGGCGCTCCATGTCACGCGCAAGCTTGATTGTTTTTTCCTTGATCTGCTTCGGCGAAAAGTGTTTCTTAGTCAGGCGTTTGATTTCCTCACTAAAAGATTTCATATAGTTATGTTCCGGGGCTAGTTGCCGTATCAATGATTCCAGGATAACGAAAGTACGGGTGAGGAGAACAAACTCAGGAGGATTGTGAACCCCGTTCCGGGTTCCGGCACTCATCAGCGAATCGAAGGCATCGCCGATTGAAACAGCTTCCATATCGCCACTGTGCATATCATATAGCACTGCCTTCATATCCACTAACAGCGCCGCATGGTTTACTTCTTCGCTTGCTGATGCCATTTCGAGGTAAGCTTCGGTGGCGGCCTTTGCATCTCCTTTAACTACTGCTTCCAGCAGGAGTATCAGTGATTCACGCATTGCTTCATCAAGCTCACCGGTATTTCCGAAGTCGAGAAGGGAGAGCCGTCCATCAGGTAAAACAAAAACATTACCGGGATGTGGATCGGCATGAAAACTTCCTTCTTCAAAGATGGATTGCAGCGTCAGCTTTATCAGTATGTTCATCAACTGTGGCATCGCTTCAGGGTGCTTCTTTGCGTAGTAGTCTATGCGTTCGCCGGCCGAAAAATCCATTGTTAGCACGGTTTTGCCCGAATACTCCTTCACTACATCCGGAATCCACAGGTCGGGAATATTGGCGAGAGCTTTGCGAAAGAGTAACATGGAACGGGCTTCACGGCTGAAATCGGTTTCCCGGTTCAGCGTAATGGCAAATTCCCTCACTATAACAGGCAGGTCGAATACACGTAGCTTGGGAAAGAACTTTTCTCCCAGCGATACCAGGTAAGTAAGCGCCGCAATATCCTTTGAGATTATTTCTTTAAGGCCTGGCCGTTGCACCTTTACTGCTACTTGACGTCTGTCGCGTATGGTGGCTTCATGCACCTGGGCGATGGTTGCAGCGGCTATCGGCTTTTCAGTGAATGATAAAAATAATTTGGACAAAGGGGTGCCCAGTTCGGCCTTAACTGTTGAACGTACTATGCTAATGTCCATCGCCGGCAAATCATCGTGCAGCAGTTCCAACTCTTTGATATAATCAGCCGGCAGCAAATCCCGCCGCATGGCAAGCACTTGTCCGAATTTGAGAAATACCAGTCCCAGTTCCTCAAAAGCTTCCCGTACTTCTTTTGGCGGCGGTAAATTCTTTTTGCCTAACAAGCTGCGCAGGAACTTATGCCGGGCCAGCACACGCATGATTTGTATTAGTCGTGGCGCTGCTTTCAGCAGACTGCTTTTTTCCGTGTCGTTGATCATTGCTTGAGTTCTATTTATTAAATAGTACTAATCATGTTGTGTAGTTTTGTTTGAACCTGTTCTGCTACAACTTTTAATGCTGGAAATGGTATTAATCATTTTCTTTTTCGGGACCAGCCAACCCAGCCTATCACTGCTATAGCTACTACAAGGATAACAAACCACCAACCCATATGCATTCCCCAGTAATAGTAATTTTCATTATTGTGCATCATAGCTTTATGTTTATATCTTTTACAAAATATTATTTAATGATCTGATTTATTATCAGCTTTTTCTATTTTATTATCTATTCATTTCATTTTCTTCTTACCCTCCATCTTATTCATGTCTTTATTTCTCCTTTCATCTTTTGCATCATCTCCATCATTTGTTGGTTTCCCATCATGGTTTTACACATTTTAGTTTAGGTAATTCCTTAAATAAAAAGAGATTCTGATTCCGAAATTTAAATCAGAAACTCCTTTGAATTTCTTTTCCATTAAAATTGATCCAGCTTTGTTGTTTTACTAAATCATTTTCAAGATTTTTTCTTTATTCTCCTGATTTTCTTCGTTATTTATCTCCCCTGTAGCATATCGCTCTTAAGTATATCCAAAGGGGTGTCTTTTTTATTTCGCTGTCCTGGGACATCAAAAGGCGTTGCGAAAATCCAAAAAAGCAGTATCATCCAAACGAACCACTATATCAGGTGCATTCCCCAGAAGTGATAACCATCATGCATTTGGACTAGTTCCCATATTAGATTCAGCAGAAGTGCAATAACAGTAATTGTAAAAACCAACCTATTGAAAATATTTTTATTTGTAGCTTTTTTTAAAAAATCGAAATATAATATGCTTGTCAAAATCAAAGCAATAACCGGTATTTTAAAAATTATAGGCTTTATATTGTTCATTTGTTTAATAATAACAGAAGGTTCCTTCTAGTATTGTTTTCATTTTACTATTGTTTTTACTTTCAACATACTTGCATTAATGGCTGCAACGATGGTGCAATATCTTTCGGTTTGCAGTTCACTGAAATGATTTTTACTGTTTGGGCTGCAATGTTACTCATCATTAGCTTTAGGTTTAGGCTCCTCATTGGTTTCAGGCTTAGTTTCAGCGTTTTTTTCAAGTTTTAGTTCCTCTTTGCTTTTAGCGTCAGGATTTTTTTTCACTTTTAACATACTTGCATTGATAGCCACTACTACCGTGCTTAAAGCCATAAATACAGCAGCTATAGCAGGGCTTAGTAAAACACCTTGTTTATAAAGTACACCAGCTGCCAATGGCAGTGCCACCACATTGTAACCGGTTGCCCAAATTAAGTTTTGAATCATTTTACGATACGTGGC
>JACMND010000145.1 GCA_014378705.1 Pedobacter sp.
GCTATTTAGCTTAAAGCATAAAAAACTAGACTTATTATTCATTCGCTGCAATCACAATTTTGGTTGGCGGTTCAACAGATTCTTTTAAACCTAACGTATCTACCAGCTTGGCAACTTCAGTTTGTGTGCTTTTAAGCATCAGGTCTGCTTTGGTTGTTTTAAAATCCCAGCTCAACTCTTTCACTTCCTTACTTAGCTTGTCAATTGCCCGGATATTATTTTCTGCGTAATGCCTGTTACCTATGTAAATTATTGCCAAAAAAGCTATGAATATGATAAACGGAAGCATATCTGTGGCCGTTTGTTTAGAGATAATTCCTTCAGTAAAAAACTGAGTTAAAAAGTTCCGCGGAAGCTCAGCTTTCTCTCTCAAATGCGACTGAACTTCCTGCGGTACTTCCCCCTCATCATGTAAAATTTGCCTGAACTCGTTACTCATTATCTTATCTTTTAAGAATTAATTCTTAACCGCAATCCTTAATTTTGCGCTTCTTGCCCGATTATTCTGTTTAACTTCCTCTGCTGTAGCAACTATAGCTTTGCGTGAGATAGCCGTAAGCGGTTTAATCTGATTGCCGTAAAAATCTTTTTCTACTTCACCCCGAAATTTACCTGTAGCGATAAAATTTTTAACCAACCTATCTTCCAATGAATGATAAGACATAACCACCAGGCGGCCGCCGCTTATAAGAACCTCAACAGACTGCTCCAGAAATTCTTTTAAAGCTTCAAGCTCCTGGTTAACCTCTATCCGCAAGGCCTGAAAAACCTGGGCCAGATATTTATTTTCTTTGCCTTTCGGGATCTGTTTTACAATGGCGGATTTTAAATCCGAAACGGTTTCTATAGGCTCGTTTAACCGGGCTGTGCAAATCGTTTTAGCCAGTGTTTTCGCATTTTGAATTTCACCGTAAATCCCGAAAATCTTGTGCAGGTTTTCTTCTGTATAGGTGTTGATTACTTGCTTTGCAGTTAATGTAGTGCTCTGGTCCATCCGCATGTCCAGTATGGAATCAAAACGAGTAGAGAAACCCCGTTCCGGCTGATCAAACTGATGTGATGACGCACCCAGATCTGCCAGAATACCATTAACGGGATAGGCGCCCTGCAAACGGCAATTGTTTTTTAAGTATCGGAAGTTTTGATCAACAAAGGTTAACCGATCATCTTTTGGAATATTTTTTTGAGCGTCGGCATCCTGGTCGAACGCCAGCAAACGTCCCTTGGTATTTAAGTTCTTTAAAATTTCGAGAGAGTGGCCTCCCCCACCAAAAGTAACATCCACATAAATGCCTTCCGGGTTAATATTTAATCCTTCCATACACTCAAGGAGCATAACCGGGTTGTGATAATCAGGCATCGGTTTTCCTCCCTCCCATTACCTCTTCGGCAAGGCTTGCAAAGTTTTCCGGCTCATTATCCAAATTAGTTTCGTAGGCTTCTTTAGACCAAATCTCAATCTTGTTAAACTGACAAAGCAAAACAACATCGGACAGAATACCGGCGTATTCCATCAACGTCTTTGGAAGAAGAACCCGGTTGGCAGCATCTAAACTTATTTCTGATGCACCACGGGTAAAATATCTCAGGAAATCACGGCTTTTTTTCTCGTACGGATTGAGCTTGCTCAGGTCGTCTGTAATTTTGTTCCATTCTTTCTTCGTGTAAACTACCAGGTGTTTTTCAAAACCACGATTGATCACAAGCCCTTCAGCCTCAGCTTCCGGCAGTTGTTTCTTCAGGTTAGATGGAATAACCATCCGGCCTTTGGCATCAAGCTTACAATCAAATTCTCCTAAAAAATGAGACATAGTGGGATTTACTCTTTTTATGTAGAGTAAAAGTAATGATTTCTACCACTTTCTCCCACAATGCCCCACAAAAGTTTTCAACAAGTTGAAGCGAGGAAAGACAGGAGGATTCAGGTCAAGTTTCAATAAAAAGATGTTCAAAAAAGATAAAGTTTCTTCCCTCATCTAAACCCAATCCAAATAAAAAGGATTGCCTGATCGCAGATAGGTAAAGATTAAAGTGCTGGTAACTTAATGCATACAACAAAAAGCCTGTTAGTTTATGCCAACAGGCTTTTTGTCGTATCTGCAGTAATTCCCTGAAGTTGTTTGTGGCAGGCAATTCTATTTTTTTGGGTGTGCCCTGCGGGTCGGGCTATCCGTTTCAATCTTTTGTTCGTGCCTACAAAAGGATTTTCGCTTCTATCCCTCACACAATCATTGAGAAAAATAGTTCTCTCTCAATGTACAATAACTTCTGATTACAAACTGCCGACTGATGCTACCTTACTCATTAATCGCTTTCACCCCAGGCAGTTCCTTTCCTTCCATATATTCGAGCAAAGCGCCGCCTCCGGTTGATACGTAACTCACATCCTCATTGAAACCAAATTTAGAAACGGCCGCAGCAGAATCTCCTCCGCCAATTAAAGAAAATGCGCCTTTCTTGGTTGCTTCAACTACCGCTTCCGCGATGGAACGGGTTCCGGTTTCAAACTTTTCCATTTCAAAAACCCCCATGGGCCCGTTCCAAAGTAATGTTTTTGATCCTAAGACTACCTTTCTAAATATTTCGATAGTTTCAGGGCCGATATCCAATCCCATCCAATCATCCTTTATTTTATCATTTGCTGAAACTGCTGTTTTTGCATTTGCTGAAAAAGCGTCGGCAATTATGGAATCTACCGGCAATATTAGGTTAACACCTTTATCTTTCGCCTTTTTAATCAGGTCAATTGCGAGAACAATTTTATCTTCTTCAACCAATGATTTTCCAATACTTCCGCCCTGCGCCTTTGCAAATGTGTAGGCCATTCCTCCTCCGATAATCAGGTTATCTACTTTATTTAGAAGTTGCTCAATCAATTCAATTTTATCAGAAACTTTGGCTCCACCCATTATAGCGGTAAAGGGTTTTTCAGGATTGTTAAGTACCTTTTCGGCATTTTTTAACTCAGATGCCATCAAGTAACCGAAGTATTTTGCCTGCGGAAAAAATCGGGCAATTACGGCTGTTGAAGCGTGTTCACGGTGTGCTGTACCAAACGCATCGTTCACATAAACGTCTCCCAATAAAGCTAGTTTCTGGGCAAAAGCAATATCCCCTTTTTCTTCCTCTTTATAAAAACGAAGGTTTTCGACCAGTAAAACCTCACCCGGTTTCAATTCTTTTGATTTTTTTAATGTTTCCGGGCTTATGCAATCATCTGCAAACTGAACCTGAATGTTTATTAAAAACGATAAGTGATCAATCAAATGCTTTAGTGAATATTTGTTTTCCACTCCCCCCTTTGGTCTTCCCAGATGCGACATTAAAACAACAGAACCGCCGTCTTTTAAAATTTTTTGAATTGTCGGGACTGCGCCCTGCATCCGGTTATCATCCGTAATATTGAATTGATCATCAAGTGGCACATTAAAATCAACCCTAACCAAAGCCCTTTTGCCAGAAAAATTGTAAAAATCTATCGTTTTCATGTAAGAAGAATGTGATGTGAAATATTAGATTTGAAAACTGCTAAGGTATAAAATTCAATTTACAGGAAATTGACCTCCGGGAACTTAATATAGGTTTGCAGATCAATTAGATTTGAAACATAAGAACTAAAACCTAATTGTTTCATACCTGATATCTGCCAACTGAAAACGAACAGCCACTAATTTATCCTTAGGTACATTGTTCTGTGTAAGCCAATATCCGGCATTTTAAACTCATCAGATATAAAATCAAATCCAACACTTAAATAAAAAGAGTAGGCCGCTTTTCTAGCATTGCACCATAAATAATTTGCTTGTTTATTACGAATAGAATTGATCCCAAAAGTTAACACCTGTTTGCCGATTCCCTTTCCACGATATAGTGGAGAAGTTGCCATACCTCTTAACTGGAATGCCTTCCCCGCGAAGGCCGGATATTGCCGGACATGAAATGTTGCCACACAAACCAGTTCATTGTGGAGGGTTTCCGCAAGGTGAAAGCTGTCGTCTTCATCGTCGCCCGATAATTTACATTCTTCAAATGGTTTTCCGTTACGTAAAACGCTGCTGCGCAAAGGCAAAACTTCTTCGGTTGTAGCAAATCGGATCATTTTATAGAACTAGTTTCAAGAGCTGCTTCCTTTTTTTTTATATGTGCTATTTTTTCTACCAAATCGGCCAGACGACTTGAATAGCCAAATTCATTATCATACCAGCCTACTACTTTTACAAGCCCACCTACAATTGAAGTTAACTGAGAATCAAAAATGCAAGAATTCGGATTTTCAAGAATATCCACAGATACGATTGGATCTTCAGTATATTCTAAAACATTTATCAAAAATCCTTCGGATGCTTTTTTAAATTCGGAGTTTATTTCTTCTACGGTAGTTTCTTTTTTCAGGATGCAGGTAAAATCAGTTAAAGAACCGTTTAGGACCGGGACCCGGATGCCGGCGCCTCCAAGTTTTCCGGTTAAATGAGGAAAAATATTTGTAATGGCCTTTGCTGCACCGGTACTTGTTGGTATAATTGAAGCCGATGCGGCCCTGGCACGGCGAAAATCTTTATGAGGAGCGTCATGCAAATTCTGATCTCCGGTCATTGAGTGTACGGTTGTAATATATCCGTTTACTATCCCATACTTATCATCCAAAACCTTAACCATAGCCGCAACATTATTGGTTGTACATGATGCGTTGGACAGGATAGGTGAACAAAGGTCGACCTGATTATCATTTACACCAAGTACAACGGTAGGTATATCTTTATCCGGAGATGGAGCTGAAAGGATAACCTGCTTTGCACCGGCCGTAATATGAAGCGAGGCTTTATGGGCTGAAAGAAACTTTCCGGTGGATTCAATAACCACATCAATACCAAGTGTCTTCCAGGGCAACCGCTCTGGAGCAGGTTCAGAAAAAACTTTAATGGGCTTCCCATCAATAATTAAACAAGTATCGTCCGTTTCTACCCTGCCTTTAAAACTACCATGAACTGAATCATATTTAAACAAATGAGCCAGTGTTTTCAAATCGCCCAAATCATTTATTGCGACTACTTCAATACCTGGTTTTTTAAGCAGCGTACGTAAAGTAATGCGCCCAATTCGTCCAAAACCGTTTATCGCTACCTTCATTTTAAATGATTATGATGAAGCCAAAGTTATTTAATTGATCAGACAATTAGATATAATTAACACTGATAAGGCAATGTACAATGGCGGTCTCAACAAAAGAACTCTTCATGTGTTTATTTAAATGGGTACATCGTGGCATTTAAAAGCCCATTTATATTCTAAAAATATATGAATAACCAAAGTAAAAAACCAGAAGACCGAACACCGCAAAACTCAGATCAAAAGCATATCCATCATCCGGGAGATGACGAAAAATCAGTTGTTAAACCTGAAGATAAGGAATATCGGAAAGAGGAGGCTGAATTTGACAACCCGGCTTTACAACGTGAAAGAAGCGAACAGCCTGTAAATCCTATTAAAAAAGAACCCAAAGAATAGTAAACTCCAATTTTTGGGAGGGTTCTCTGAAAATAAATAAAAGATTAAAACATTATGAGGCGGCCGTTCTTTTCTTATTTCTCTCTACGCGTAAAAATTTTAGGAGCACCTTTTCATCATGATCAAGATCTTTCAGGACAACTGAGCCTGTAGCCTTGTTGATTTTTTTCATATAAGGCAACAACGATCCGTCAAAATAGGCTTCGAGCAAAGCCGGAAAAACATATGATTTTTTACAAATTGTACGGGTGTTGCCAAGCCGCGAAGAAACCTCATCCAGAGCGGTGTTCACAATTTTTTTACGAAGGTTTTCGTTTTCCGGATACTCAAAGTTAGCAAGCTGGCGTAGCGTTTCCAGAGTTCCAGACCAGGTACGAAAATCTTTCGCCGTAAAATCACAGCAACTTATCTCGCGGATATAGCTGTTAATTTTTCCGGAATCTATAGAACGTCGTTCACCATCACGGGTATAATATTGAAATAACTCCTGCCCCGGAATATCGCGGCATTTTTTTACCATTCTGGCTAGTGTTTTATCGTTGAGATTAATTTCATGCTCCACACCTTTTTTACCAACAAAACTAAGTTTAACGTTGGAGCCTTCAATTTTAACATGACGGTCACGGAGAGTTGTCAGACCGTATGAGCCATAGAGTTGTTTGTATTCTTCGTTTCCTACCCGGATTAATGTTTTTTGCATCACATTTACGGATATAGCCAAAACCTTACGCTCATCAAAATCTTTACGCCGTAAATCTTTTAAAATATTTTTTCTAAAATCCTTAAGCTTACTGCCAAACTCTAAAAGCCTGAAGTACTTGGTTTCGTTACGATGTTTGCTCCAATCGGAATGATATCTGTATTGTTTTCGGCCGGCAGCATCAATACCCGTAGATTGCAAATGCGCATTTGCTTTCCCGGCTATCCATACATCTGTCCAGGCGGGGGGAAGTACCAATTTTTTAATTCTATCAAGAAGCTTTTCATCTTTTATAATTTCAGCTTTATGGTTAAGATAAATAAATTTATCACCTGATCTTTCCCTGGTAATACCCTGAGCAGAGTTGTTTACATAATAAAGTCCGGTATCTTCTAAAATCTGTTCAATTTCTGTCATCCATCCTTAAACCAAATTAAGGAAAGAAATGTTTAGAACACTTTTAGGACCTTACCAATTGCCCCTGGGAAACCGGCTTGTAGAATTTTCTTTCTTTCAAGAAAAGGGAATAAGTGAGGCAAACATTAAAAAAAATGCAAAAACAAAATAACATTCCTATTAAAACAGCATTGTCTACCTCACGAAAATAAATAACCGTTGCAAGCAGAAAATTATTAATACTTATTAATATAAAGGTAGTTTGAGAATGATTAAACCCTAAACGCAAAAGACGGTGATGCGTATGATTAACATCAGCCACAAATGGTGACCGTTTATTAATTATTCGCAGGAAGAATACTCTAAGAACGTCAAAAATAGGACCTATCAAAACAGCAATAGCAATAGCCGGCGCAGATGAAAATCTGGCTTGTACCAGATTGGTGCTGATATTTGCCTGAACAAATTTTATTGCAAGAACAGCGGCTACCAAGCCTAAAAGCAATGAGCCAGCGTCGCCCATAAAAATGCGGGCGGGAGATAAATTAAAAACGAGAAAAGCTAAACTCGCCCCTGAAATGGTGAAAGCAAGGGATGCATATCCGTGCATACCCATAATGGCGAGAAACACCCCGAAGCTGGTACTGACCAAAAGACTCGTCATTCCCACAAGGCCATCAACACCGTCGATAAGATTAAATGAATTAGTGATAAAGATTATTAGTACGGTCGAAAAAATAACACTTGCATAATAAGGTAAATTGTGAATTCCAAATATTCCTTGTAGATCGGTGATTCTGATATCTGCTAATACAACTATGGTCAAGGCACTAAAAAGTTGCATAAAAAACTTTGTGCTTGTGTTAACTCCCCAAAGGTCATCTTTAAGGCCGACAGCGAATATCAAAATGAAAGATGTAATCAGGTAATTGGATGTTTTATATTCTAAAAAGTTTGAAAAAAGCAGCGTGGTAATGATCAAACTCGCCGAAACAGCGATCCCACCAAGACGTGAAATTCCGTAGGAATGATTTTTTCTAATTACATTATGACAATCAAACAATTGGTTTACATTGGCAATGTGAATAATAGAAGGGATGCCCAGGTATACCAATAAAAAGGCGAAACCCGCTGTGAATAAAAAAAATACGGGTTCGTTAATCAGGTTAAAAAAAATCATAAAATTGAATAATTTGTTATAAACCTGTTATACAATACAACAAAAAAAAATGTTTCATTAATTAAAAAATTGACAAATTTTTCTTAAAGGCTTCACCACAACTTTGAGCATGGGCCACTGTATACCGTTAATAATTAATGCGTTGTAATCATTTCTGGTTGCAGATAGCCTTGTAATCAATGTCCGGTTGCTAATACCTCCCAACCTCATTATCACAAATATTCTATTCAGGTAATGTGCTTTTCTCTTATTAAGATACATAAATCTTAACATTAATTCATAATCAGCCGCACTATTAAATTCTAAATTATAAGAACCATAATTATTAAACAATTCTCTCCGGGCATAAAATGTTGGGTGGGCAGGCATCCATCCCCAGCTCATTGAAAGTCGGCTATATACTTTAGATTTCCAGTTTCGAACTATAAAATCAGTCTGATGTCGTTTTACGTAACACAGGTCGCCGTATACAATATCTATTTTTTCTTTGCGAAACGAACGAACCACATCTTCAATGACCGTATTATCTGAGAAAAAATCGTCCGAGTTTAAAGTCCCGATAATATCACCACTGGATAAGCTGATCCCTTTGTTCATCGCATCGTAAATACCTAAATCTTTTTCAGAAACCAGAATGTCTATGTGATTCTTGTAGCGATTCAGTATGCTCATAGTTGAATCATCTGAGCCTCCATCAATAACGATATACTCAATATCCTGGTAAGATTGATTGATAACTGAAAGAATACATTGCTCTAAAAATTCGGCGGAGTTTAAAGCAACCGTTATAATTGATATTTTCATTAGGCGGAACAAAATATGATTTTTTTACATAAAAAGTTTTATTTTTAGAACCATTAAAGACATATATATTGTAATTATCAAATGCGAAGAATCTACCCGGCAGGTTACTCCTTGTTATATTTAATAACCTTACTTCTCATATTTTCATCCTGCTCCACACGTTACGAACATGCACTTTTTAAAAGCGAAACGGATGTTCTGCGTGATACGATTAAAACTGTTTTTGTGGTTAACTCATCCGCTAAGTCTGCTGATTTTTACCGGATTAAGGCCAATGATTTACTAGCTGTACGTAACCTTCAGGGGATCGGGTTCCTTTCTTCTGAAACTTCCGGTGAGGCCGGGCAACCGGTTAGATTTGAAGTTCAGAATGACGGCAATGTGGTTTTACCCATGCTTGGGCCGGTTATGGTAGCGGGCTTATCAAGAAAGGAAGCCGCGGAAAAAATACAGGCTGCCTACAAACTAACCTTACTCAAAGATCCCATCATTGAGCTCAGTATTGTAAATTTAAAGGTTACGCTTCTTGGTGAATTTGGCAGCGAAGGGGAGTTTTTACTGGAGGATGATGAAACTACGCTGATTGATATTATTGGCAAAGCTGGTGGGTTTAGCCCGATAGCAGATCCCAAAACATTAAAGATTATTCGTGGCGACCGTTCAAACCCGGAGATCATTTACGTAAACCTCCAAAATATTAATAGCCTGGCCAGCCCAAAATTGAAACTTCAAAACAATGACATCGTATACATAGAACCTACGGGAATATCTAACGCATCTCAAAAGATTCAATCAGTTTCTGCCATTTTGCAGCCTGTATTGCTTGTTGTGAACTTTGCATTATTGATATACAACTTTACCAAATAATGAAAAGTGAACTGCTTCAGGAGAATAAATTAGCTAATCAGGATATTGACTACAAAAAGGTTCTAAAAATTTTATGGAGCCGATGGTATTGGATAGCCGGTTGTGTGCTTATCGCGATGGTGATCTCTTACATTTACCTTTGGTATACACCTCCTGTTTACACAACTTCGGCTTCAATTAAATTTGATGAGAAAAAATCTGAGATCACCGAATTACTTAAAGTGAGCAATTTTTATGACCGTACCAATAAAATGCAGTCAGAAACTTTCGTGATACAATCCAATCCTGTTTTAATTAATGCCATTTCCAGAATTGATTATAAGATTTCTTACTTTATTAAAGGCCGGGTCCGCACCAGCGAAACATATCCTGAAATTCCCTATCCTATTGAGATCATCAGCCAGGATTCTATAAACTTTAACCGGCAGATGTACGATCTTCGAAATGTAGCCGCCAACAGATTTGAGTTATCCCACAAAAACGGAACACAAATAGAAAAAAAGATATATCATTACGGTGATACGATAAAAAAACCCGGAGTCGTTTTCCGCATTAAATCCAGTGCCGGCGTTGACGGATCTTTGTATAGTTTTCGGTTTAATAAAAAAGAAGATTTTATTGGTCGCGTATCCGGTGGCTTAAGTATGCGTGATGCCGCGAAAGGTTCCAACGTTCTTTTTCTTTCTCAAACTGATGCCAATGCGTTTTTTGCTGCGGATATTTTAAATGCCATTGTTGGAGAATACGTATATTTTGATGGCTCGCAAAGAAGTTTGGCCGCTTTACAAACTATTGAATTTATAGACGGGCAACTCAAATTTCTTTCGGATGAGGTAAAAGCATCCGGCTCTGCTTTGGAACAGTTTAAAAGAAATAAAGGTTTAATTGACATAAGCACCAATACCCAAATTAGTGTAGGAAAGTTAACGCAGAGGGAAACAGAAAAAAGTACTCTAAAATTAGAAGATCTTGCTATTAATCAGCTTGAGCAGCAAATTTTAAATAACAAAGATCGTCTAAACCTCAATTTTAACCTGGAAGAATCAGGTGGCGGTTTGCTTTCTTCACTTATAACCCAGCTCAATAATCTCATTATTGAAAGGGAAAAAAAATTAAACCAGTTTAATGTTAATTCACAGCCGGTACAGGAAAGTGACAACCAGATAGCTGTAATTAAAAAAGCCATTGTTAATAACATCAGACTGGCCAGAGAAAGGAACCAGAGAACGCAACGCTATGTAGACGTTCAAATTGGCCTGGCACAACAAAGCCTGAACACCCTGCCGAGTGCCGAACGGGATTTCGTGAATCTGCAATCGGTATTTAATATCAATCAAAAAGTATTTTCCTATCTCTCAGAAAAAAAGCTGGAGGCCCAGATCAGCAAGGCTGCGGTAGTACCGGGAGCAACCAGCGTAAATCAGGCCGCTCCGGGCTATATTGTCGCACCAGTTCCCAAACAGGTTTATACTTATGGAATGTTTTTCGGACTTGCTTCAGGGATAGGCCTTATCCTTTTAATCCGTATTATTAATCCATACATCTACGATAAAGAAACGGTAGAAAGCCTGACGAATATCCCGATTATTGGTATCATCAGAAAGTTTCCCAATTATATAGATAAAGAGAACAGGCAGATCCTTTCTCTTGAGAAACCCAAATCAATATTTGCAGAATCCGTACGGTCTGTACGAACCAATCTGAGTTACCTTGCCAGTGAAGCAGAAAGTAAAGTAATTTGCGTTACCTCTGAAATTGCCGGTGAAGGCAAATCGTTTGTTACGGTCAATCTGGCAAGTACGCTTGCGCTGATTGATAAAAAAGTAGTTTTGGTAGCTGCTGATTTAAGGCGATCTAAACTTCACAAAACCTTTAGTGTAAATAACAGCAAAGGATTGAGTAATTACCTGGCCAACCAGGAAACATTAGAAGGGATAACCACAAAAACAGATGTTGAAAACCTGAGCTTCATTCCTTCTGGCCCGGTCCCTCCAAACCCTTCTGAATTACTGCACAGTAAAAAAATGCAGGATTTTATTGCTGAACTACGCACCCGTTATGACTTCATCCTGATTGATACCGCCCCGGTTGGTTTGGTTTCTGATGCGATACCGTTAATCCGGCAGGCGGATATTAATTTATATGTGATTCGTTCCGGAGTTTCAAAATATACCGCTGGCTCTGTGCCAGACCGTATTTCGCGTGAATACGGTCTTACTAACGTGGTAATTGTGCTCAATGCATTTAGTGACGACGCCCTGTACAGCCGTTATTATTCTACAAACTATGCCACCAGTTCTCAGGCAACTTATTATTATTATTCAGATTATTCAGGATATTCGTCCTCTGGGTATTATACCGATGATGAAAAATCCGGTTGGTGGAAGTTCTGGAATATCCTAAAGAAAGATAAATAACATTGGTTTTGGAACAGGCTGTAACATACAAATGGTATCCGGTGTATACCAATCCACGCTCCGAAAAAAAGGCTGCTGAGCTTTTATACAAAAATGGTATTGAGATCTATCTTCCGCTGCAGCGCCAGTTAAAACAATGGAGTGACCGGAAAAAGTGGGTTGAAGAGCCTATGATTAAATCCTATCTTTTCGTGCGGATTACCGTCAAACAGCAAATGCAGGTGTTGACAACAAAGGGAATTTGTCGATTTATTTACTTTTCAGGGAAAGTAGCATCAATGCCCGACAGGCAGATTACACAGTTACAGCTTTTGCTGGCTTCAGAAACTGAACTTGAACTAACTGATCAGATATTCAAACCAGGTGAGAAGGTTAAGGTAAAAGCAGGGCCTTTAATGGGATTAACAGGAGAACTCATTGATTATCGGTCGCAAAAAAAAATGATCGTCCGGCTGGATCACATCGGTCAGGCTATCATGGTACAAATGCCAGCGGTATTTTTAGAACCGTTTGAGTAAACTTTGCTGTGTAAAAGCAGCGGAGGTAAAAAATTAGTTAGTTGCAATTTTTAAAAAATTTGTGACTGACGCGGCGAAGCTGTGGGAAAGGCGCATTGGCGAGGCCGGCCATTTTGAGCGGGCCGCGGCAATCTCCAGCCAGCCAATGAATTGACCTGTTCAATCCAATTTCAAAATGAGTTTACTTCGTAACTCGCCATGACGTCTTTTAAAAAAGAAAAGTTTTATATACATCTACGACTTCCATCTAGAATTAACACCCATGTGCCGCATAGCCGGAATCATCTCTAAAGCCACCACTGCCGAAAAGCTTATTTTACAGGTTAAAGCAATGTGCGACAGCATGGAACATGGTGGTCCGGATGATGAAGGAATTTATCTGGACAGGGAAAATAATATTTGTCTGGGAAACCGTCGCCTTGCCATACAGGATTTAAGCCTGGCAGGCCACCAACCAATGCAGGCAGAAAAAGAAAAACTTTGGATCACTTTTAATGGTGAGATATACAATTTTAAAGAACTAAGGGAAGAGTTGAAACAAATGGGCGAAGGGTTTATTTCTGATACGGATACCGAAGTAATCCTTAAAGCTTACAACACCTGGGGACTTGATTCTTTTAAAAAATTGAAAGGAATGTTTGCTTTTGCCTTAACAGACCATCACATTCAAAAAACTTTTCTGGTAAGGGATTGCAGCGGAATTAAACCGCTTTATTACAGTTTGCAAAATGGCGGACTGGCGTTTTCTTCAGAGATAAAAGCATTTAAAGCTGCGGGTTTTAAGCTTACTGAAAACGAAAACTGGAAAATATATCTATTGGCACTTGGGCACATTCCAGAGCCTTACACCACTTATAATTCTGTTTTAAGTTTACCTAAAGGCAGTTTCCTGCAATATGATCATCAAAGTTCCAGCGGGAGCATCTACCCTTATTTTTCTTACAGCTACACCTCTGAAATCAATGATCCGGAAACAGCCATCAAAAAAATCCGTAAATATCTTCATCATGCGATAGAGCAGCACCTGATTTCTAACGCTTCAATCGGTGTATTCTTAAGTGGCGGTATTGATTCGAGCATTATCACGCTCCTGGCAGACAAAATTTTAAAAGTTAAACTAAACACGTTATCTATTGATCTGCAGGAAACAGATTATTCAGAAAAAAAATATCAGCAGCTCATTACTTCGCAAACGCATGGCAGCCATCGGGAGTTTCAGGTAAGTTTTAAGGATTTTAAGAATAATTTCAGCCAGATCCATTCCTCTATGGACCAACCAAGTACAGACGGAATTAACTCCTGGTTTGTTAGTAAATGTGCGAAGGAAAACGGGTTTAAAGCCGTACTGTCAGGACTTGGCGCTGATGAAATTTTTGGTGGTTACCCGTCGTTTCAACGCACAGGGAGAATAAAAGCTTTAAAAAAACTTCCCAAATCTGTTATTCAGGCAGCCGAAAAGCATCCTGATCAAAAATACAAACGGCTATATTATTTAAGCTACGATAACCCTTTGGGTGAATATCTTTTTTCCAGAGGGTTTTTTACCCCAACGCTTATAGCTAAAATTTTGAATGCCAATGTGGGAGAAGTTGACTCATTGCTTCGAAATTTTGAATGCAATTCTCAGTTTAATTCATTACAGTCAGGAAACCGTGCCAGTTGGCTGGAAACAAATTTATACATGCAAAATCAGCTTCTTAAAGATGTAGATTACATGAGCATGAGTCATGGCATTGAAGTACGTGTGCCATTTTTAGACCAGGATCTGATGAAGCTTGTCTTATCAATAAGCCCGGATATTAAATTTAAAAAAGGATTTAGCAAGCCATTACTAATTAACGCCTTTAAACAAATATTACCGGAGCAAATTTGGAACAGACCTAAAATGGGATTTTCCTTCCCTTTTCAGGAATGGATGAAAAAATATAGCGCATTGTCGAATCCGGATCATTATACCAATCCTACTTCAAAAAAATTAATGGAAGATTTTCAGGCAGATAAATTGCACTGGTCATCGGCATTTGCCTTATATCACATTGAGAACTATCAATAAAATGAATCATTGCCTCAAATCGTATTTATTGCTAAACTAATTAACACCGTGTTTGCGACGCTTGGTTTTACGTGCTAAAGCATCCTCAGCTAATGAAAAAGATTAGTCTTGTTACACCATGAGAGTAGAATTTACGGTTTAACCAATTGCAAAATGCATCCTAAAGTTCTTTTTCTGACACTAGATATGTTTGGCTTTACCGGCGGCATTGAAAAAGTTTGCCTGATATTAAGCAGGGCATTATCAGACATGAGTTTTAAACTGGCAAGTATGCACGTTTACTCATTGTATGATAAGCCAGCGCAACATGATCCAAAATACATACGTAAATCTTGCTTCAGAGCTTTTCAAAATAACCGGTTAAAGTTTGGCGTCAGCTCCTTGTTAAGGGGTATCCGTAGCGATATTATTGTCATCAGCCACGTTAATCTTTCTATTGCTGCTTTGTTAATTAAGGCACTATCTCCAAAAATCAGGATTATCGTATATGCGCATGGAACCGAAGTATGGGAAAAGCTTCCCCGGTGGAAAAGCAGTTTTTTACGTACGTATTGCGAGGTATGGGCTGTGAGTGAATACACCGCAGAAAAACTAAGGGAACTAAATAGCGCTGATCCAGAAAAGATTAAGGTTCTTCCTAATTGTTTAGATCCTTATCTGGAAATACCTTCTACATTTAGTAAACCTGGTAATCTGTTAAAGCGTTATCAATTAACCCCAGATCAGCCAATATTATTTACTCTTGCCCGGCTATTGTCAAATTCTATTTATAAAGGGTATGATCTGATTATTGAAAGTTTACCTGAACTTATTAAAACCTATCCGAATATCCGGTTCTTATTAGCAGGCAAAGCCGGGAATTCAGAAAAAACAAGATTGGAAAAATTGATATTTAGCTTGAATTTAAACCAGTATGTAATTTTTACGGGTTACATTCCAGATGCAGAATTAAGCGATCACTTTAGACTTGCTGATATTTTTGTTATGCCCAGCAACAAAGAAGGATTCGGGATCGTTTTTATTGAAGCAGCTGCTTCCGGTTGCAAAATTATTGGCGGAAACCAGGATGGAAGCCGGCA
>JACMND010000146.1 GCA_014378705.1 Pedobacter sp.
AAAGACTGGCCGCTGGTAGAAGAGACCTATTTTTCCTTTCTTACAATGCGCCCCTTTTTTGGTCGCTAAGAATATATATGAGTATGATTAACACCAAAGGTCTCATTCTAATAATGGGTATTGGTCGTCAATTTAGGGCTTCAATTACTGAAAGAGCCGAAAAATTTCTTGACGGATATATTATCCTTAACCAAATCATAGCACCAGTGTCTAATTAGTTTCCGACATTTAGCTCAGCAGCAACGATACTGTTTTGACCGGCTTAGATTTTAAGCAATTGTCCGGCATTTACTTCGGATAGAGCAATATCACCTTAAGATGTAATTTATTAACCTTTAATTATTTAGTTTTATAAAATCTTAAAAGAGTTCCTTATCCCTAATATCTTCCTTATATGATAAATGATCCCCACCATATTATAGCCATAGGCGCCTCAGCAGGGGGCTTTGAAGAGATAAACTCCTTTTTTGACCATACACCTATTGATGGAGTATCTTATATTATTGTGCAGCACCTGTCCTCTGATTTTAAAAGCAGAATGGTCGAGTTACTGGCCAAACACAGCAAACTGAAAGTTGAAGAAGCTGAAAATGGAATGAAGGTTCAATGCAACCAGGTGTATCTTATCCCAAGCGATAAGTTTATGACCATTCAAGACCATAAATTATATCTAAGTGCGAAAGAAAAAATCAAAAGTCCTCATCTAACTATTGATACCTTCTTTAATTCACTTGCAAAAGATTGTGGCAAAAAGGCAATCGGCATCATCTTATCTGGTTTTGGTTCTGACGGTTCAAAAGGTATAGAAGCAATTAAAACGGCCGGAGGTATGATAATTGCCCGGAACCCTGAAACTACAGAGTTTGACAGCATGCCATCTACAGCTATCGCTACCGGGTTTGTGGATCTTGTCCTGGAGCCTATTGCCATGCCCGGTGCAATAGAAGCTTATGTTAAAAATGCAGAAAGCTCAGCTGTTAACGAAGAAGACGATAAAAAGACTATCGCAATAATCATGGAGCTGATTAAAGAAAAGTCTCCTCTGGACTTTTCTGATTATAAATTACCTACCATATTACGAAGAACAAAAAGAAGGGCTTCCCTTGGCAACTACACAACGCTTTCAAGTTATCTTGATTTTTTGAAAGTTACACCAGAAGAAGTAGACGCGCTCGCAAAAGAGTTTTTGATCAGTGTTACTTCGTTTTTTAGAGACAGGGAAGCTTACGGATTTATCAGGAAAAAAATACTGCCTGACATACTGGAGAAACTCGTTCCTGGTGAGGAACTAAAGGTCTGGGTAGCTGGATGTGCAACAGGTGAAGAAGCGTATTCAATAGCCATAATGATTGCCGAGCAGTTAAAAGGCAAATTAGCAGATACGGTTGTAAAGATTTTTGCCACTGATCTAGACAGTGCCGCCCTGATACATGCAGGTAAGGGTATTTATAGTAAAAGCATTTCAAAGAATGTACCTGCCGACCTTCTTGAAAATTATTTCTTAAAAGAGGGGGACAGTTACAGGGTGAAGCCGGTCATTAGAAAAATGCTGATCTTTGCGCAACACGACCTGGTGAAAAACCCACCCTATTGTAATATGCATTTGATCAGCTGTCGTAACGTCCTTATATATATGGCGCCTGTGTTGCAGAAAAAAGTTTTCGCAATGCTTTTATTCGGTCTTAAAAAAGCTGGATATCTGTTTTTGGGCCCCAGCGAAAATCCGATATCTATCATTAAAGACCTGAAAGTGAGCCATAAAAAATGGAAGGTCTATAAGAACCTGAAAACAAACCGGGCCCCAACTTTTGATGTATTTTCTATACCTGAATCTTTAAACAGCAAACGCGAACCATCAAGTGTTTCTCAGAACGAGGCGCTGGAAAATACAAACCATTCATTAATAAAGGCGATGCATGAACGGCTGGTGGAAAAATTAGATTACTTGGTAATCTGTGTTGACGAAAACAACCAAGTCATCAAATCGTACGGTGATACAAAAAAGTATTTACTTCATAAACACTTTAGTTCAAACCTTTCAGAACTCTTGCCCAAAGCTCTTGCAGTAGCTTTTAGTACGCTAAGAAAAAAGGCTTTAAAAACAAACGAGGATGTTGCTCTGAGCGGTATCAAGATCCAACGTGGCTCGCTTATAATTAAGGTAAACTTGTCGGTAAGCCCTTTGGACTTAAAAAGGAAAGGGAATTTGTTAATGGTGACTTTCAGTGAAGACAAATCTGTTGATCCAGAACAACCAGATGCCGTATTTGATGAAAAAATATACCTCGATCAATATGTCGTTAACCTGGAGGAAGAACTAAATGAATTAAAATTCAAGCTTCAGTTCTCCAATGAAAAGCTGGATGCGTCTAACGAAAATCTACAGTCCTTCAATGAGGAGTTGATTTCTGCCAATGAAGAAATGCAGAGTACAAACGAGGAAATGCAGTCCGTGAATGAAGAACTTCATACAATCAATGCAGAGTACGAGATAAAAAACAAGGAGTTGCTGGAAATTAACGATGACCTTAATAACTATTTTCGGAGCAATATTAACGGGCAATTGTTCATAGACAATGGACTGCGGTTAAAGAAATTTTCGCCAGGTACCGTAAAGCAGATCAATCTATTGGAAACTGACATTGGAAGGCCCCTTAGTAACATATCAACCAACATTAAATTTGAGACAATTGAGGACGATATAAGAAATGTAATATCGAATGGAGGCATCATCACCAAAGAAATTGAAACCAATAATGGAAAATGGTATCAGATAATGACCATGCCTTACTTACAACAGGCAACCAACAAAAATACCGGCGCTATAATTACCTTCCATGACATAACGGAGCTAAAACAAACGCAAGTTATAATTGCTAAAAAGAATAAGACTTTAGAGAGAATCAATTCTGATTTGGACCACTTTGTTCACGCAGCGTCACATGATCTTTTAGCTCCCCTTGGCAACATCGAAACGAGTATAAATATGATGAATAAAATTTCTTTGTCGGATGCAAAACTGTCGGATATTTTAAAGATCATTAATACTTCTATTAAAAAGTTCCGGGTGTTGGTCACCGATATTGCCGTCATTGCAAAGGTTGAAAACGATATGATTTCGACCGAGATGGTAGATGTTGACGAAATAATCGATAACATCGAATGGAGTCTTGAAAATAAGATTACAGAATCTCAGAGCAGTATAAAACGGAAATTAGAAGTAAAACAAATTCTGTTTTCAAAAAAGAATTTGCGAAGTATATTATATAACCTAGTATCAAATGCAATAAAATTTAGGCGCGAGGAAGCCCCTGTAATTGAAATTCATACCTGGAGCGAGGGCGAACATATTGTTCTTTCTGTAAGTGATAATGGAACAGGTATCCCAGATGGAAGTATTGAACAGATCTTTAGTGTGTACGGGAGATTGAATCGGGATGTTGAAGGACAGGGGGTCGGCCTTTATTTAGCAAAAAAGATGGTTAACGCGGCCGGCGGTAATATTATCGTTGAAAGTGAACCGGGATTAGGTACAAACTTCAAAATCTACCTAAAGAATTAAACTTAATGCTGATGTCTTTTCTAAATTAATTCTCTTTCCCTATTACTAAAACATACGCGTCTATCCTGTTTGATTATTTTTGCTAAACTGGACGTTGGTTGCGTCAACAAATCATGGTATAAAGAATCGACACTAAAATTGGCTTTTCAAAAACTTTTTCAAAAGCTCATTGTTTATAACCATGAGAGCGTTAATTTAGATGTGGGGAAGTAACCTTTGGGTTACTCCCCCTTCTTTATTATAACGGATTTTAGGTGAGCACATTTATCATTCAGAAATCATACAGCGGCACGATGGAAAAATACGGGTGGAGAGCGAAATTGATAAAAACTTAATGGTACGCTTTAGACTGCCACTTGATTGACATCTATTAGTTTTACTATCATATTCATGTTTATGGCTACATCAAAAACCGTTAAAGCACAAGATCAGATTAAAAAGGTACTGGTAATAGGAACTTCTGCCGGGGGGCTCAATGCGTTAAAAACGTTGGTAGGCCAGTTGCATACTGGGTTTGAAGCGCCTATATTGGTTGTTCAGCACATTTCTGCAGGCGCTACGGGAAATGTGCTTTTGAATGCACTGAACAAGCTTGGCAACCTGAAATGTGAACACGCCCACAATGGCACCGAGCTTCAAAATGGCCATTTATATCTGGCGCCTTCCGACCATCATCTAATGAT
>JACMND010000147.1 GCA_014378705.1 Pedobacter sp.
GTTATTTTTAATTTTTCATCATACAAAACTCTACCTCCTGATTGTCCAACCAGGTTAAATTCAGTATTTTCGACCTCTGCAAAAAAGTCCGGATTTAGGGAAATGTTGATACTTATCTCCTTTGCGTCTTTATTGTTTATAGTGAGCACCGAGCCTCTGTCTTTCGCAATAGGAAGCGAAACTACTTTCTCGGTACCGTTTGGGTAAACTATTTTAGCCCGGTAGCTTTTCCCTTTTTCGGGCAACATTGTAAAGCTCCCCATACCCAAGTGCTGTGTTTTCATACCCGCAACCATTTTTTCTTTATCATCCACAACTATTCCCTTAACCTCTATTCCCTTGCCATATGTATTAACGGCTTTAAACGCAACAGTAGAAAGAATGCCGTTGACCAGATCACCACCCTCCGGGAAAAATTGCAGATCAGGTTCATTAATTGTTTTGGTAATATTTTTCTCCCCTTTGTTGGTTTTCAAAATAAATGGTCGTCCATCTCCAACCGGAACAATCCGGTCAAAAAAATATTCCCTGCCAGCGTTGCGCATCCAATTGGTGTACGCCCTAATGCGGTAACTTCCGGCAGTTAAAGAATCTGCCAGAACAAAATCACCCCAGCTTGTTCCGGAAACTATTGGAAGCTTGATTAATGAACTTAACGAATCTTTTTCATCAACCAGTTCTACATTTAAAACGCCGCTTACTTTAGATAAATTATTGTTGGCTGTTGTAACATAGGCTTTAAACCAAATGGTATCCCCAATAGCATAAAAAGATTTATCCATGTGCAGGTGTACTTTTTCAACCGGGTGATCAGTAGACCATTTCATCAGAAGCCCGGCCATTTTGCTAACAGGATCTGTATGGAAGCTAAGCACAATAATAGATAGCGATAAAAAACTTGCGAAGAAAATTGTCTTCAGTTGCATTACTTTCTTTTCTTAAATATAACATTTAATAAGAAAAGTATTTTATTATGATTTAACCCGCAAGCGACATATAAACAGCGGGTAAAACCACCTCCATTCCCACTAAATAGGATCACTTCGGACAGCGGAAGACAACTACGATTAAAGCATCTATTTTATTGAACGCCTATATCTAAACTGACTAACAAAAATTCATGCTATTCTCCGCTGACAGAGGTGCCGAAGGCGGAGGAGGTTTTGGAAAATTTTCAGTTGAATAAATTGGTTGAACTACTTCCGTTCCCGATAAATCGTGGCCCACTTCCGCCAGCGGAGGACAATTCAAAGGCAACAATAAACAAACTTAAACTCTGCTAAGTTGCGGGTTTAGCTTTTTAAACGCAGCGTAGGCCGAATGGTAATTTGTATTTGTTAAACCTTGCGGTTTAAGGCTTTTAAAAAGGTTAACCGTTTTGATGATGCCGAGTTTGTAGCCGGGCAGCTCCGGGGCCTTAATGGATAGCATATCTGCTATTTCAGGTCCAAGCAAATACCGCATCAAACCCATAATGTCGTTAGCGGTGGCTTTACTTTTATTAATAGATAGTATGTGATTGGTTAAGGATTGTGTTAGCTCTTGTCCGTGAGCTGAAATGCGAAACTGACGCTTTTTAATAGCCGTATCAAGTAGCTGCGCACTTTTAATGTTTTCCGGTATCATGTCTTCGTTCAATCCGCTCAAATAACCAATTACTGCCCATAGATGAATAAAGGCCATTTGATCAGGATAACTTATCTGAAAACCAAGTCTGCGCAGACCGCGTACTACAATTAGCGAAAAAGATAAGTTAGTGCCCGCCATATCTTCCTGGTTAATTGGCAGGCCCCAGGCATCATCCCATTTTCCACTTTGCAACGTGTAATAACGAACTGCCGCATGCATGATACGCACTTTTAGAATTTCTTTGTAAGCGTTTCCCGTTGGGCTAAAAGCATTGGGGCCCATTACTTCCCAAACAAAAACAGCCGTATCATACAAGCGTTTTGTAGTTTGTTTTCTGATAAGTTCAGACAGATACAATACCATTGCCCCGTTGGCGGCGGTATAACAATAAGGCAATGACAAAAGCCCAAGCAAGCTCATAATCATTTCAGAGTGTTTAGCAAAAAAAGCTGAACCGGCTTTCATTAATTTCGGGTCGGCCCAGGAAGGTAAGTAGCCGGCTTTGCTAATGAATGCGAAATCCGGATAATTTTCTTTTAACAGGTCTAACAAATTTCCCTCAAACGCACCGCTTAGCCATTGTTGTAATTGAAGCTTCTTTATTGGGTCTGCAAATACATCCTGTATAAATTTATCTGCAGAAAGATCTCCGGATACTCTTTTAGCGTTTAAAAACGCATCATTGTATAATTTTTGATCTGTTATCATTTAACTCAAAGTTTTAATAATGGCTTCGGCGGCAAGCCTTCCACTTTTCATTGCTGCATTAATTGAGCCGTTCATCAAATAATCTCCACAAACAAAACACGGATCATTTAAGCGCATAGTTTTAGGATTGTTGGTTACATGGTCGTCATCCGGTAACGCGTAGGCGATATGATAGGTTTTAAGATGTTTCCAGTTTACTGCGTCGGGATACCAGAACTTAAGCTCATTTAGTACACTTGCCTGAAGGTTTTCGGGATTCTGCTTTGAATGATCACCAATAAGAGATAGCGAAATTAAAGCATCACCGCTTTCAGAATAATTTGACGATATCTGATTCACTACCGCAATATTATTAACGATGCTTCCCGGCACTGCATTCAAGGCGATCAAAGATTTTGTAAACGGTTTTTTATCTGCAGTAAAATATATATTGGTTACAGAATGGTATGAAGTTGCTGCGGTCTGGTAAGGTGCTGGTAAGTGAACCTGGTCGGTTGCTATCAAAATATAAGTGGCCCGGTAAGTGGATCCTGAACTAGTTTTTACCTGATTGCCTTCTATTAGCGTTACCCGTTCATTAAAAACTATTTCATTTGCAGATAAGCCCTGTGCCAACTGTAGCGGGATCATTCCCATTCCTCTTGCCGGTATCGCTGCATCGCCTTCGCTAAACATTTTAAATACGAATTCAAACATGCGGCTAGATGTGCTTAGCTGGTTTTCGAGGAAAATGCCGGTCATAAAAGGTTTAAAAAACTGGCCGATAATCCGCTCGCTAAAACCGAAATTCTTCAAATAAGCTATGGTGGTAAACTCCTTTTCAGAAAATATATCATCGATACTTTTGCGGGCTAGTCTGAGCTTTAAACTTAGCATCCGAAGTTTATCCGGAATTGTACCTGCGGAAGAAAGTAACGTGCTGACTAAAGAACCTGGCTGCCTGATCGGGTCGCCGATGCTGGTAGTCCCGTTTCTATTTAAAATTAAAGCGCCGGGATCAAATCTGCAAAGCTCAAGCGTTTTATAATTGAGAAATCTTTTGGTTTCCGGATAAGCGGTAAGTAAAACCTGGAAGCCACGGTCAAGAAGAAATCCATCAACCTGGTCTGTTTTCACTCTTCCACCAACGGCCTCAGAGCCTTCCAATATTCTTATCGATTTGCCCGCTGATTTTAACACTTTGGCAGCAGTCAGGCCTGCCAAACCCGCACCAATAATTAATACATCCGTATCTGTTGCCTTCTCAATCATGATTGGCTTTGTATGTTAATCATCATTTTGTTTAATAATCGGTTTGGCAAGCTTTAAAACACTAAATGCATATTTTTTAATAACTCATGAAGCAAATTTGAATCACCGAGGGGATAGCCCGAACCTGTTTAATGTGCTTTCTCAACCCAAATCAATAGTACGTTTTTTAACCTGTTTAGACTTAAATCAATCGTTAGTTTTTTGTCAAATAAAGCTCCTGCAAAGGTTCCTGCAACAACCTTTGCAGCTTAACAAAAAGTGGTACCAATTTTTCTTTAACAGGGTTTTGAAAAGCGGAAACTGATGTTTGTTGCAGGGTTCAGCCCCGTGTGGCACGCATACAGCGAAGGCGTTAGCCTCCCAGCCGGTATTCGTTTCACCCGGGTTTAGGTATTGGGGAAGATAATACGGTGCAGAATTAATCAGTTACACATAAAAAACCTCTTAATAAAAAAAACAGTAAAATGTACATTCAGCCTTTAGATAAACCAGAATGGGTTCTGCCCTTTACTTCAAAAGTTGAAAAATTAGCGGAAGCATTTAAAAAAATATTCTAACAAAAGCGAAAAGAATTTTGTTAAAAAAAACGACAGTATGATTTTTGACTCCTGAGAGAGTATTCAGCTAATCTGTTAAAACATAAACCCTTTTAAAAAATCAATTTAAACATAACACAATGGAAAACGCAAATAGCCCGGTTTGGTTTATAACCGGATGCTCATCCGGCTTTGGTAGAGAGCTTGCCAAATTAATTCTGCAAAGAGGCTGGAAGGCCGTAATTACTGCCAGGAACGTTGATCAAGTGAAAGACATTGCTGAGGGATATGAAAACACAGCACTGGTACTACCCCTGGATGTAAATAAGAAAGACCAGGTTTCATCGGCAGTAGCAAAAGCGGAAGAAACCTTCGGCAGGATTGATGTTTTGGTTAACAATGCAGGTTATGGTTACTTCAGCAGCATAGAAGAAGGTGAAGAAGAGAAAATCAGGTCGCAGTTTGAAACCAATGTTTTTGGATTGGTCAACATGATACAGGCGGTTTTGCCGGGAATGCGAAAGGAGCGCCATGGGCACATTATTAATTTTTCTTCTATTGGAGGGCTGGTAGGCTTTACGGCCACTGGTTTTTACCATGCCACCAAATTTGCAGTAGAAGGCTTATCTGAATCATTGTCGAAAGAAGTTGAGTCTTTAGGAATTAAAGTATTACTGGTCGAGCCGGGACCTTTTCGTACAGATTGGGCCGGACGTTCAACTTCGCGTACACCTGTGCAGATTGCAGATTATAAAAAGACTGTGGGTGAACGTATGGATTTGAGTCTAGAAGGGAGCGGTAAACAGCAAGGAGATCCGGTTAGAGGATGTGAGGCCATTATTGAAGCAGTTGAATCTGAAACGCATCACCTTCGTTTATTATTAGGTAAGATGGCTTTTAACCTGGCCATTGAAAAGGCAGAGGCGCTTAAAGACAATTTCAACGCCTGGAAAGAGCTTTCTCTTAGTGCTGATTATCCTGAATCAGAATTATAAATGATCTTCGATATAATTTTAAAGAGCACTACTCAAATAAACGGTAGAGCAATGACACTGGCTTTTAATCAACAGTATTAATAGAAAATTGAAAGTAGATATACCGGTTGGATTCGTATTTAGTCCAACCGGTTTACTTTTCAATGCAATGCAGTAGAACATTTTTTTTTACATGAGCAAAGTCCATATTGTTAATGGATACAACCTTCATCACGTATATCTACCTACTCTTGATCATTGCTTTTTTAGTGATGATAGCACAACGTATAAAAATATCTTACCCCATTGTACTGGTTATAGGCGGGCTTCTGATCAGCATTCTGAATATTTTTCCCCCTGTGATTATACAGCCGGAAATCATCTTTGTTATTTTTCTTCCGCCGATATTATATGAAGCTGCATGGCAAACATCGTGGAAAGACTTTTGGAAGTGGCGCAGAATCATATTCAGTTTTGCTTTTTTAATTGTACTGTTTACTTCTTTGCTTATAGCTTATGTTTCCAGTAACATTATCCCAGGTTTTACATTGGCGTTAGGCTTCTTATTAGGTGGTATAGTTTCACCTCCTGATGCGATATCAGCTACTTCAATTATGAAGGAAGTGAATGTACCTAAAAGGATTTCTGCAATCATTGAAGGCGAAAGTCTTCTGAATGATGCTTCAAGCATTATTGTATTCCGCTTTGCCCTTTTGGCTGTAGCAACCGGCTCCTTTTCATTGCAAACAGCAACGGTTAATTTTTTTGCGTTCATCATAATGGGTGCTATAATCGGAATTTCGGTGGCGCTTGTGTTCTATGCTGTTCACCGCTGGTTGCCCACAACACCAAACATTGATACGGTTTTAACCTTTGTTGCTCCCTACATCATGTATATAACCGCAGAAAAATTTCATTTCTCAGGAGTACTGGCAGTGGTAAGCGGCGGATTATTCTTGTCAAACAAACGGCAAATCACGATGAGTCCCCTCAGCAGAATTCAGGGTACCAATATTTGGTCTGTTATTGCCTTTGTACTGAATGGTATTATTTTTATGTTGATCGGATTACAGTTGCCGCTTATTGTACAACAACTTGGAAACATAAGTTTATGGGATGCGATTAAATACAGCCTGATCATTGCGGTTACCCTGATCGTATCCCGTTTAATAATTGCATTTGGATCTACCCTTTTCACCATGTTTATAAGCAACTTTATAACCACTGCCGATAGGAGACCTGGTTTTAAGGCTCCGCTGATTTTAGGTTGGGCCGGTATGCGTGGCGTAATATCACTTGCGGCAGCTCTATCTATACCTCTATACATAAATAATAATGTGCCTTTTCCTCATCGTAATCTTATTTTGTTCATCACTTTCGTTGTTATTCTTATCACATTGGTTTTGCAGGGATTAACCCTGCCCTGGGTGATACGTCTTGCAAACCTGAAAGAAACAGATTACAAATTGCCTGAAGCAGAGCAGGGAATCTTGCTGCAGAAAAACATGACTGAAGGTGCCTTGAAAATAATTCGGCAGAAATATAAATCCAGAATAAAAACAAATGAATTGTTGCAGGCATTACAACAGCGTCTTGAAAATGAACTGGCGCTAATGGGGAATACAAGTTCTCAGGAGAATACAGATGGTACGGCAAATAATAAAGTAGCAGAATATGAAGCCATTCGTTTGGAGATTATAACAACGCAGCGGGAGCAGTTGGTAAATTTTAATAAGAGAGCAGGTATCAGTGAAGAAGTGGTTAAAAAATATTTGCTGATATTAGACCAGGAGGAAGAGCGTATGAAAGAGCAGTTGAAGTTATTGTAGCACCGATCTCCTGGTTGATAAATGTCATTTTAGTCCTTAAGTCATGTATTCTATTTATTTCTAAATTTTGTCCATTTTTTACGGACGATAACAAAAGCACTTTTGATTGGAAGCCTAATTTGATGCTATCAATTAAAACTTTAATAGAATCATTATTTAAGAAAATCTACAAATAGTACTTGTTATTCACAATTTTAATATCAGATAATTTTGTTAATCTGTTTGCACAGCCCAGTTACGACAGGGTAATTACAGGTGCAGTTTATGATGAGAATGACTCCACACTTTTTGGTGCCTCAGTTTTAGTTAAGAATACTCAAATTGCAGCAAGCACAGATCTAAACGGGAAATTAAAAATTAAAGTTCCTTCAGGAAGTGATTTTGATTACGGTTGTGCGTGCATCGGTAGAACAAGCAATAGACACCACTGCCGCGGGGATGTTTACAATGATGCGTTAGCGGTAGCATTATCGGAAAATATGACAATGGTGTCTGCAGTGGAGTTTGCCTGCAATGACGCGGCTCTTTCTGTTACGCCTATGGGCGCACAGGCACCGGCGCCGTATAAACATGAATTGAATTTTCAAGCTTAATGCATAAAAAATGATTGTATGAAAAAATTAATGGTGTGCACCTGTTTTCTTTTTGCGGCGCAAAGCATGCTGGCGCAAGAAACAATTACTATTTCCAAAGACGTGCTGAAAGATAAAATCAAAGGAGGCTGGGCCGGACAAACCATTGGCGTTACCTTTGGCGGGCCTTATGAATTTCTTTTCCAGGGAACATTTATCGGCGATTACCAGCCATTGTTTTGGAATGATGATTTAGTGAAAACGAATATGCTGGACAATGCAGGCTTGTACGATGACCTGTACATGGATCTTACATTTGTAGATGTGTTTGAAAAGTATGGTTTCAATGCGCCTGTTGATTCTTTTGCAAACGCCTTCGCAAACGCGGGTTATAAGTTGTGGCATGCCAATCAGGCGGGGCGTTATAATATTTTAAGTGGCATTAAACCGCCGCAAAGCGGCGCATGGCAAAACAACCCGCATGCAGATTGCATAGATTACCAGATTGAAAGTGATTTTGCAGGATTGATGAGCCCGGGTATGCCCAATACCGCATCCGCCATCAGTGATAAAATAGGACACATCATGAACTATGGGGATGGATGGTATGGCGGCATATATGTTGGTGCGATGTACGCACTTGCTTTTACTTCAAACGATATAAACCATGTGGTGAATAAAGCATTGGAAACCGTCCCGGCCCAAAGCGAATTTTATCAATGCATGCGGGATGTAATTGAATGGCACAAAAAATACCCGCACGACTGGAAGCAAACCTGGCTGAATGTTCAGCAAAAATGGGCGAACGATATTGGTTGCCCCGAAGGTGTTTTCGCACCCTTTAATATTGATGCGAAAGTAAATGCTGCTTATGTAGTAACCGGATTATTGTACGGCGGTGGCGACTTTACGAAATCGCTTGAAATTACTACCCGGTGCGGACAGGATGCGGACTGTAACCCATCAACCGCCGGGGGCATTCTTGGGGTTGTTTTGGGTTATGATAAAATACCGGGTTACTGGAAAAAGGGTTTGCGGCAGGCAGAAGATATTGACTTTAAATATACAACGATGAGTTTAAATGACGTGTATGAAGTTGGATACAAACATGCACTGCAAAACATAGAACGGAATGGGGGTAAGGTAAATGCAGGCAATGTAATCATCGCGGTACAACAACCCGTGGCGGTAAAGTTTGAGAAAAGTTTTGACGGGCAATACCCTGTTGCAACAACCCCTGTAAAATGGAATGCAAATAAAGACGAATTGAGTTTTGACTTTGAAGGAATTGGTTTTGCATTGAAAGGCGACGCATCGAAGTGGGACAGTAAATCAACCTATGTTTTTAATACGGAACTTTACCTTGATGGCAAATTAATTGAAACACCTAAACTGCCTGTAAGCTTTACTACACGCCGTAATGAACTTGCATGGAAGTACGAGTTACCCAAAGGGAAGCATACCGTGAAAATGAAAATACTCAATCCTTCAAAAGACCATGAAATAGGTACTGCCGAGGCAATCATTTATTCGGATAAACCTGTTGATGGGATGCAGGTAAATATCAATGCCGCGAAAAAGTGAAATTAACCCGGGATAAAACCAACTGCCATGTTCATCATAGAAGAGTATTCAACAGCAATTTTATTCTGCATCATTACTATAATATGCCGGGGGTCGTGGGCTAACACTTAAAAACTTCCAGCAAGCGCCTGGCGTTTTGAATTATTTTACCGGGGCTACGTGTTGGGGATTTTATTGCAGGAAGAAGTTTTATGGACGATATTTCACAGGCGTATCTGACATGGAGTTAGGAGATGATGTGATTGGTGGGTTGTTTGTAAATTCTCATACTAATATTTCTTCAGGATGTATGTTGGGCGGCTTTTCCAATATTTAAATATTTAATAATAATCAATTATCTCTACGCAATAAACATTGTTGTTTTCCCACTTAAAGATTATTCGCCACTGTTTGTCAATCCGTATGCTATAAAATTGCTTTAAATTACTTTTCAGTTTTTCCAACCTTTTTTGATGGAGGTATCTGTTGATCCCATATATTGGTTGAAAATCCAGCAGTACAGGCTTTCATAATCGAATTTTTTGGACTTCCAAGGCATTTTATAGACCATTTCACTACCATAAATTTTTTCTGTCTCCTTGTTTCCTAAAGGTATTACCATAGTCACCAGATGTGAGTTAAGTCCTTCATAAAGTAATATTGTCCATTTCTTTCTATATTTTGTCCATTTGTTTAGCGCATTAACAAAAATACTTTTGGTTAGAATCTACTCCTATTAATAATCTGAACGGACAAGTCTATATCCGTATATTATTAGAAATGCAGATGTTTTACTAACGTTTCTCAAGTGCTGAATCAATTGGAAGGTCAAAATAGAGGTATCAATATTAATTTAGGAAGAAACCGGGCGGTTCTTAAAAATATTCCTCATAGTTCGCATTCACAATTCAGGGAACGTATTATCTTAGGGCGTGCATGAAAATTTTGTTTTACGGCGATTGAAGATTGTATTTAGTAAGATGAGGTATAAATACATTACAAATTCCAATTGGAATGCTCAAGTTGTCGAAAATATTATGGATGGAAAGCATGAATGTATGGCCTGATCCACGATTTTAAATTTATATGAATCTTAACTTAACATAAAATAATCAATGGTAACCTTGTATTATAGAAGCGGACTATTAACAGTTCTTCTTGCACTCTTTTCAAGCATACAAATCTTTGCGCAAGTTCAATACATCAAAAATGAAAATCGCTGGGTTTTACAAACGAGAGGAATGGCTTATAATCTCATTGTTAAAAATAACAAATTGTATTCATCCTATTACGGACCAAAAGCGTCACATCCAGAACAGGATTATCCGGAATTTATAGAGCGGTTGGAAGTGCCCGTTAGAGGCGGGGAAGCTAATAAAACA
>JACMND010000148.1 GCA_014378705.1 Pedobacter sp.
AAAGTATTTTGGGAATATCCCTGCCGGTCCTCCCATTGCCAAGCACAATACATGGATCGCAAAAATGACCGGTACTCATTTTCAGGAAGCCCAGGATAGGGTGCCACAAGCACGTTTACAAAAAACCTGGAACATACCGGGATGGGGAACGCAGGAATTAACTTACCTGAATTTGCTTGGTGATATACTAACCAACGGAAAAACTTCCAGATTATACAAGCGTCTCGTTTACGACGATCAGATAGCCAGTAACGTTTATTTCTATACCGATGAAAAAGAAATTGGCGGACAGTTTATAATCGTAGCTGACGCGAAACCCGGAGTTGAACTTAGTAAGCTAAACGCTGTGATTAATGAAGAACTGAAAAAGGTTTTCGATCAGGGTGTGACAACAATAGAATTAGAAAGGGCCAAAACAAGGCATTTTTCAAATTTTATAAAAGGCATAGAACGGATAGGTGGTTTTGGTGGAAAGTCTGATATCCTGGCGTTAAACGCGACTTATGGCGGTAGCGCAGATTATTACAAAAAGGTTAACAACTGGATTAAATCGGCATCTCAAGATAACCTTAAAAGTGCAGCGAACAAATGGCTTACAGATGGGGAATATGTTTTAAATATCAATCCGTACCCAGATTTTTCTGTGAGCACTGAAGTTCTCAACAGAAAAGAACAACCACCGCTGGGTGCCGCACCTGTTGTAAAATTTCCACCTATCCAGGCGTTTAAGTTAAGCAATGGATTAAAAGTGGAATTGGTTGAAAGAAACAGTGTACCGGTTGTGAATATGTCGTTAATTATCAATGCCGGATATGCGGCAGACCAATTTACGAACGCAGGTTTGGCCTCATTAGCTGGAAACATGCTTTCTGAAGGAACAAAAACCAAAACCTCTTTGCAAATAAGTGATCAGTTGGCTGATCTGGGTGCCAGTTTATACAGTAATTCAGATGTAGATAACACCTATCTGAGTATGAATGCTCTTAAAGTAAATATTGAACCCTCACTAAACTTATTTGCTGATATTTTATTAAATCCTTCATTTCCAAAAAGTGATTTTGACAGGGTAAAAAAACAGCAGCTTCTAAACATTAAACAGGAACAGGCACAACCCGTTGCCATTGGCTTGCGGCTGCTTCCAGGCTTATTGTATGGGAAAGACCACGCTTACAGCAATCCGTTTACGGGTTCAGGTACAGATGAATCCGTTACTAAAATAACGAGAGAAGATCTGATAAAATTTCACAATACCTGGTTTACTCCTAACAACTCGGTGCTTGTTGTGGTGGGAGACATTAAACAAAATGAGTTAATCGCCAAACTTGAGAAGAGCCTGTCCTTGTGGAAAGCCGGGAAAGTTCCTGAAAAAAATATTAAAGAGGTGGCTTTACCGTCTAAGCCATCTGTATTTATTATTGATAAACCAGAAGCTGCACAATCCATTATTTTTGCCGCGGAGATAAGTCCTTCGGCAAAAGATCCGGATTATGAAGCCATTCAAATGACAAACCGGATTTTGGGTGGTGAGTTTACCTCCAGAATAAATATGAATTTGAGGGAAGACAAGCATTGGTCATACGGAGCCTTTACCATCAACGTGGATGCCCAGGGACCAGGATTCTTTGCCGGATACGCTCCGGTGCAAACTGACAAAACCAAAGAATCAATCTCAGAAATGCGAAAGGAACTCACTCAATACGTGAACGAGAAACCGGCCACTAAAGAAGAGTTCAGTAAAGTACAGGGCAACGCTTTATTACAGTTACCAGGACTCTGGGAAACCAACTCTTCGATATTGTATACCCTTAGAAATAATATAGTTTACAATAGAGGTGAGAAATATTTGGACAACTATCCGGCTATGTTAAAAAATCTTAACCTTGATGATTTGCACAAAGCCGCTCAAAAAGTGGTGAAGCCTCAAAACCTAACCTGGGTAATTATTGGCGACCGGTCTAAAATTGAAAAAGGAATTCGGGCACTGAATATAGGAGAGATAAAATTTCTGAATGCGGAGGGAAAAGAAATTAAATAGATATTTTTAGTTTTAGGTTACAAAAAAACTGGTTTGACAGAACCAGTTTTTTTGTAACCTATTTTTACTGATTGAAAGGTGGCTTTAATCAGAATGATTGCTTTCAAAATGATTTTTCTATTGATAAATAGTCATTTTATTTTGCGGGCAATATCCTGAAAAAGCCACCTGTTAATGAAACAAGATAGTTTGTACTGCTACAGATAGTTGTGAAAAGGAATTTTCCTTCAGTGGTATTTGCACCCAATTTTGTCTTTAATGTTGCTTTACGGAAAGTGGCGTTATACTTCCACGGCACATGTTTGCATCACGGGGCACAATCTTGATGTTCTTAATATCCTTATCTGGTCAAGCGAAAGCGGCTGTGGCTCCATGGGTAATTCTTCGAAGTTGTGGCCTGGAAACTCGGTTTTGTGAAAGTTGTTCCGGGGCATCAACTCAATAGATAATACACTCAACGGGGCATTTTCATTTATACCAATATAGCGCAGCTTTTCACGAATGTCTTTCATGTTCCAAAAACCAACTGCCTGCGGAGGCGTGCCTGGTAACAACACCGGAGCTTCGGGCGCACTAAATGGTTTGCTGATGTCTTCGCTTTCTTTTTTGCGTTTATTATATGCCGCTACTGCATTTATATCTGTCGTAAAAAAAGGCTTAAATAGGAATAACCTGTCAATAAGAATATTTCGGTAATGTACACCATCAGCCTGTAATACCTGTGCGTAAAGGCAGGCGTAAATATCTGTGCGCACCCTGACAGGCGTAACATTTTTACCTCCAAAATAGGATTGCGCATGGCGGGTGCCCACAAGCACTTTATCCCTGTCTCTTATGGTGCTGAGCAGCATTGGCGGAGCCGGGTGCTGAACACCGGTTAAACGCAATGGTGATCCAAAACGTCCCTGTGCCGTTGACCATTTGTGTGGATCGTGATGGCCAACCCGGAACTCATAGGTAAAAAATCCAAACAGTTCTTCAGAATCTGGATAGATACCCAGCGGCAATGGCAACAAAAAATGCCTGGGCTTTTCACCTTCCGGTGTGGTAGCCGGGGTCATGGCCTGCATAGCGTCCAGCCCGCTTTGGTCGAAAGGCTGCCCGGGTCTTACCACTCTTTCAGTTTCAGGATCAAGATTAATGGGTGGCTCCGTTTGTTCTTTTTTTAAATAATCTTTCCATCGCTCATACCAGCCTGAATCGGCCATACTTTCAAGGTTATTGTTCTCCAATAATCTTACACCAGTCAGCGTATCATCCAATGCAGCCAGCATCGGATCGGGCGAATAGGCCAATACCCGGCCAAAGTACAAGTCTTTGCTATCTGCCAACGGCTTGTCAAACTCAACCCATAAATAACGGTTACGTGCAGCAGTTTCTGTGTAGCGATTTGCTACCAGCACCTCATCTGCACTATCGGGTGATAAGGCAATGCCTGTGGAAACTATTTTTGGAACCTGCGCCGGCACCGTAGTTATAGGCAACAGAGTAGTAAGTTTTTTAGTGGTGAGATCAGCATCAAATTCAAGATCAGCCAACACACCATCTTTGGTGATTTGTTTAAACTGCGGCTCAATAAAATACCGCACTTCCAAAGGCTCCGGAAATTTACCGGCTGCCGGTTTAGGATCGAGCGCATCAATAAATATAAGCCTTGTGAAAGACCGGTCGGGTTCGTCCATGGCCTGCCAGTTCAACCCTTTGGTTAAATATATTCCGCCCAGTTCTTCTTTCGGTTGAAACAACTCCTCACCATCGAGCCGCCATTCCCTTGACACTTTAAAACTATCCGGTTTTAAGAGATCCCAGGTCCAGTCACGATTCAGATCAAGCTGAATGACATTGATCCATTTATGATAAAAATCATCCCTGCTCGAGAAAGTTACAGAACTGTGATCGGGTGCTATGGAATGATTGATACTGGCACTGCAGCCAAATTGTGTACGTATATTATCTGCAGCAATGATGGAACCCTTTTTATGAACGAGACCCGTTATACAGGCCAGGCGATCGAGCAAATCAGAATCTGTTTCATTGCCCTTGCCACGCATTTTTTGCTCTTCCCTATATTGCGGGGTACTGATAGGTTGCGGTTTAAAAAAGATACTGACCAATGGATCTTTCGGATCCCTGAATAAAGTTTCTTCTTCTAGTTTAACCGGGTCCTGGCGCAGCGTCCGTATAACAGGAATGCTGACCCTTGATTCTTCAGAACCAAAATAATCCGGCTTCTCACCGGGACAAAAAGAGCGAATAGTCAGCCGGATTTCCCTTGCTGTTGGAAGCAGTAATGGCCCGTTTTCCGCATGGATATCACCAAGCAATCCGAGTTCATTATCGGGTGCTAAGAAATTGATCTCACTTATATCCTGGAAAGAAAATACCAGGTCAATCACATCATCCAAACGGTTATGGTTTAGTTCATATGCCGGAAAATTACGAACCGTTTTGTAGAGAAAAACAAACGGCTCTTTGGGTGTTATTTTTTTAATGGAATGATAAGAATCTTCCCGGTCCATATCCAGGGTTTTTATTTCAACCACAATCTCCACCTGGGTCACATCGGGATCGGGAAGGCTTACTTCTCTCAGCCATTTTTTGTTCGGATTGACAACATGATCGCTTCGCAATAAAATCAAATTTTCCCTGTCAAGCAATAGTTCGCTGGTTGCGGTAGCAACATCCACACCGGTAAACAGTATAGCCGGGTAATTCAACCGGGGCCTTTCAATAATTATTGATTGCTGATTGGGCGCAGTTATAGCCGGTGGCTGCGGTGCTACAAATCGTTTAAATTTTTGTGTTGCGATTTTATGTTCACCGCGATTTAACGAGGTAGTTCCCGGTCCCGGACCGCCTCCCGATATATCCGATAAGCGTACACGAAATGCATATTCGTTTCCATATTTTAATTCCACCTTATCCCTAATCGGTTGTCGGTACAATACTTTGGGTATATCATCCGGGTTGCCGCCCTCAATCCTTGTAAGCTCCTTTTTTATTTCATCAAGCTGGTTCAATTTTTCTGGCAGCGGATCGGGCAGACATAGACTGGTGCCGTTCCAATTTGTAAAATAAGCAGGCAGCCAGTAGTCTCCTTTATCACCATGTTTAACAGGTAGCACTTCAACTCCCAATTCATCATTGAAAGCACCAAGATCAATATTACCAGCCTTTAATTCATCGGCAGTAACAGACACCTGCGATTTCCATTCTGCGCTTTTCTCCAACAGCCCGGTATCTCCAAAAAAATCCGGTAGTTGGGTGATATCCGCTACATCAACCCGGTAACGGCTTACTACCAGTGGCGTATCACTGGTAAATTCAGGCGTACCAATTTTACCTTGCGACTGAAACCCGCGGTTGTACCACTCCAGCACCTGTTCATCATCCCAGGCCAGGCGTATGCCCATATCCGTTACCGGTGCTGTGCCATTTGCCTGTTCGCCCAGGTGGTCTGTACTCACCGGCTGGCTGGCATGTACAATCTTTGCATATCCATCATTGTAACGTACTACTTCATCAAAAACCTCGTCGAAGGTTTCTATGGCCGCCACTTCATCTACCGGAAAAAGCACCGGGCTGAACAGTTTACGGCTTTCTGTCACCGGTGTTATCCAGGCCGCATACCGTTGGATATTTTCTGCAGGTAAATCAGCGTAACTGGTGCCTTCTTTTATGTCGGCATACACCCATCCTCCATCTTTAAAATAATCTGCAGAAGGCAGGTTCATTTCAACAGCCTGATATAGCATTCCAAGTTGCCTGGCCAATTCCGGCTGATGAAGGCAAAAAGCCATTACCTGCGACCAGTTAACAGTATCCTTATCTAACGGAAGAGGGTGCGGAGCGAAAGTGTTTTCTTTTAAGGCGCAAAAATAACTGTCGTCTGTAACCGCTCCCTGCCTGGTACCGGCAAAACCAAATGCTTTTCTGTATGCTTCCGGCAGATATTTTTTTATAGGCACTGTTGCTACTTTCCCCCTGCCGTAGCCATCATCTATCTGAAAGAAAGTGGCAAGCTGCAAAAACATGTTTTGGCGGTCAGGATTAACTTCACGCAGCACGGTTTCAGCCAGCGCATACGTATCATCGTGGCCTTCCAGAGTTGGCAATACTTCATTCCCTTTTATTAAAAAAGCGTTAAACCGGACATCTGATTCAGCAAAAGGCACAAAGTCTGATGGTGCTCCGTCTGCCATGCTTGCCAGCGGCAACAAAGGATTAAATTTCGGCATAACTACCATGTTGCAAACCAGCTTTGCTTCAGCTCCATCGATAACAATTTCCTGCGGAAGTGTAAAAAGGAAAAGCTTTGTTTCAGGATTATTCATAATGGAAAACTTTAATTAGTTAAGGGCAATTTCTTCTGTGTAGGCTTTACGAAAATCGTAACTGATCACAAAGGCAAGACTTATATCAAGCGAAAAAATCATCTCGAATAAGGCAGTGGTTTTAAAGTCTTTTTTATCTACTTTATTTTTTCTTTCAACACCTGCATTACCTTCTATTTGTATGGCAACAACCAGTAGCCCGCCGGCAAGGGATAATACGCCTCTCAGCATTTGCCCGGCTACGGCTTTAAAATTGCCTGAATCAATATTTCCGGATAAGCTGAACGAACGGGTAACCGATACCAAACCAACCACCGGCAGACTGATAATTACCGTTGCCCCAAAACCGAGCGTAAAATCAAACTCTGGTTTTGGATTGGTAAGATCAACGTAGGCTTTTACTTTTGTGATGCCCACCCCGTAAGCGGCGGCAACACCAATAGTTATTAATTGGATCTGGATCATACCCTCGAACCCAAACACGGCCCCGGCACTGGGTTTGATCAGATTTTTGGGATCGGGGCTTAGAGAAAGGTTAAAAAATACACCCAGCAAAAAGCTGGCTTCAATAATTAACGGAGGAGGAGTTGTCAGTGTGATTTGCTCTACGCTGGGAAATTGAATAACCGGTATGCGCTGTTCAATACTCATCTTATAGTTCCAGCTATCAGGGTTATTGGCCATTACTACCTTTAAGCTATCGGCAACCAGATCGCCTTTGCCTGTTAAAAGTGCCAGCACCTGCAGGATGTCTTTTACAGCTTGCAGTTCATCTCCCAATTCACATTCAGGGTTTTCAAATACCGGGTCTTTACCAGCCTCTGAGCGAAACTGGCCTCTTAAAGTGAGCAATGGTTTTAATGAACCCAGATTAACTATAATGGCAACATCTTTATTTACCGTTTGCCATTTTTTTCTTTCCCCTTCTGCTGCTTCAGCAATCGCATCACTACTGAGATCAACCTGAAAAACAGAAGGCAATTTTTCCTGAGGCGGAAGATCAGGAGGTGATTTTTCTTTAGAACTGTAACTTATAAATACCTGAAAATCGGTTTCATCAATCAGTTTATACGTTTGTGCATCAGGATCATTTATTAGTTGAGGAGGCGTAAAATTGTTCAGGTTTATTGGTCCCTGAAATAATGTTTCATCAAACCTTAACCCACTTCCATCACCGGTAATATTGAGTGCTTTTACGTTATCAGGAAGCGATAATGTTTTTGAGAGATTAGGAAAGATGCCATTGCAATTAAGCAACCTGAATGCGTCTGCCAGGTCGGGAACCTCAGTATTTATTTGCTGCGTATTGGCAGTAAAAGACGGACGTCTGAATAATAATTTCTGTGTGCCGGTTGTTTGCAAAAGACTGTACTGTATGGCCGGAACCGCAGCCCCGGGTGTATATTTATCAATCTCCGCCGGGTCGCCCAGGCAGTGACTTGAATTTTTAAAGTCAACACTTCTTTTCCCTTTCAGATCAAAACCAAGGAGGCCATTACGGATAACCGGTACGGCTTCTGCAACATTCAGCGGAACCGTATCATTTGACGCAAGGCATTTTACGACTGTCCAAGAACCTTCTTTAGGGAGTTCAATGGTTCCTCTTATGGCCACAACAAAACTTGTATTGACTTCATTGCTGACAGAAACATCAACACGGGTAACTTGCATTCGCTGTCCGGTAGCTGCTATGTTCATTACCGCATTTACCGGTCCGCCGAGGCTGCCGCCTATTTTAGAGTTGGTCAATAATTTTTTAAAAGATTCCGCAGGAAAAAGATTTCTTAACGTGGTTTTATCATCAACCAGCTTAGGGTCTGCAAGCATTACATAGCCAAACTGCCCGGCAGAATGTACCCTTTGCGGAACCGCATCCGTAATTGGCAAACCTCCTTTAATAATATTTTCAATCTGGATATCGCCATTAAAATGCACACCGGAGAATCTTATTGCGTTTCCGCTGGCATTGGTAACCAGGATGTCCATGTTGTCGGGTAGTTCCCTGATCTCCCTTACGTTGTAGATGCCCGTTACCAGACCCGGATGGAAACGATAAGGATTAATTTCCGGCCTGTTGAAACCGGCTATACCCGAACGAAAATCAAATTCACCCGGGCCCTGCGCTACCCAGCCGGAGTCATAACGGGTAACAATACCCGAATTTTTTCTTTGCATTACAACAGACCGCACAACAGGCACTCCCCAGGGAAACAAAATACTTTTTATCTGGATCACTTCGTGTGCGGTACGCCCGATAAGCACATCAAATTTTACCTGGTTTACACGGCCAAAATTTGCCCGCTCATTTTGCCAGTTGCTGAAAATACTGGCTCCATATCCCGAAAAATCAATGCGTTCCAATGGAACTTTCGCATTGGCCGAATCAGCAAACTCCCCGTTAAACTGACCGGCGATGATGGTACCCAAAATATTATTGGAACGATCATCGGCAATGCGCATTTGCCGTGCAGAGCCAATGAAATAAGCCTGCTTGTCCGGTTGGGTGTTTAGTCTGGAGGCAGTTGGTGCCGTAGCTTCAATATGCAATTGCATTCCGCCACTAAGCACACCAGTTTTTTTGGATAAAAATACAGGCTCATTGGCACTGGTGGTGGCACCCGGGAAACCGTCTATTTTTTTAGGATTGAAGTAAGCAAAAGCGCAGATACCGAAGGGCAGAGTGAAATGCGCCGTTAAAGCATGAGGGTCTTCCGCTTTGTTGTATCCATCAATAATAAATCCGTATAGGTTTTTAGGCGCTAACGCCACTTCATTTTTTCCGGCGCTGGAAATTCTTGTAGGACTTCCATTATCTCTAAAATTAATAATGTCAGGAACATCATTTTCCTGTACCAAAGGATTGGTAACTTTCATTACCGGCTCCCATTGAATGTGCGGTAACGTAAACAACCTGCTCATTCTTCCCGAACTAACAAGGTCCATATTTTTTATCCTGAAAGGAAATGCCGCCGGAAAGCCCACACTTTCTGAAAGTGCTTTTTTACGATCATCTATAGAAACAGAAAAAGACACGCCCCAAAGATTTGCACTTCCGGAAACATCAACCAGCGAACGATTGCCGGGAAGCATCTGCATAAAATCATAAGCACCTGCAATATTTTCGGGATCAGTTTCTCCTATTTTATTTATTTCTGCCGGCCGGGAGAAATTGCCGGCCGCAATTGCATTGGCATCGTTACATGGGTTGCCCGATGCTGCAGCCATCCTGGATAGTTCCTGGTTATTTAGCTTGCCTGCAACACGTGCCTGGTTCATGCTGAATTCAGTGGTTGTGTTTTCTTCATTCCATTGTATGGCGGCCGTTACGGAAAACTGAACCTGGCTATTAATTAATGTATCCTGACCGGTTCGCCATAAATGATTGAAGCGTTCTAATTCAGCGTCGTCAAAAATGCCCTCCTGATTGCTGATGTAGGGATCGGGCAACGTATTAATCAATCTGTAAACCGGAAAACTGAGGTTAAAAGAACCTTCGGTAATGATATCATTTTCAATCAGCCTTCCCTCAGCAATAAAGTTTAAAGGATTGTCTGTTGTAAGCAATGCATTGCGCAGGCAAAGGCTTTGAGGCACCCTTCTCTTAGTTGAATCCGCCGCTGGTGGAGTACGGACACCTACAGCAAATACCGAAGTATCGGCTTCAATTTTTGTAAAGAGAATTACCCCCCGGAAACCAGAAATATCAAAGCGTTGCTGATTGGTATTTAAAGGCCGGTCGGCTTTTACTGAAATATTTACAGGCTGGATAAGGGCTTCCATCTGCTGGTTATCATCGATACAAATCCCTTCTCCGGCTGGTGTTGGCTTTAGATTGATTGCGTTATGGCCATCGGTGCCTGATATTGTTTTCCAGGTTTCTAACTGCTGTTTTAATCGCGGACCGGCATCATAGGTATACTTTAAATTCATTCGTCCGGGCCTGGCCAGCAATAAAAATTTGTTAATTTTCAATTGCCCGTTTTCAAGTCCGGGCCAGCCGAGTGCAAGTCCATCCCGCCCTCTGAAACCCAGGTAACCCGAATGGATATTCATACCCAAAACACCAATACCCAATGCATCATTCGTGCTTATCACCGGTAAATACCAACCGGCATCGGTCAACTCAGCTTTTCCATTAAGCTGGAAGCGTTCTGTATGGTTGCTGCCGATTTCCCATGAAGCCTTGTTTGCGATTAACGGAAAATGGATTAACTTTTCAGGTTCAAGATATAGAGGAGTAATAGTTGCGCCCTCCGCAAATTCAATGCTGTCGCCATGAATTGTAACCGCAGACTTTTCAAAAGATTGCAATAATCCTGTTGTACCAACAAATGAGAAACTGATTTTACCCGGATACGATGCTTTAGATTGGGCGTTGTGATCAATCCCTGTGGCAAATTCATCAAATGGTTCAAAGCTTATTTCAAACCCCGGATTGGAAACTAAGGCAAACCCGTTGGCCCGGATATCCATTGTATTCGCGGCGGTTACCAGGCAATTTTTTGCCCTGAACCCCACATAGTTGTTATCGCCGTTTTGAGCAACCGTTTTTACCGAAACCCAAATAGTGCAATCGTTGAAATTTAAAGTAGTGAGTTCACCAATATCAGGTAAGGGATCGCCCGGAGGAAGTGTAATGACCATTATCGCCGGAAGGCCGCTGTCAAAAATTTCAAACGTAAGCTGGGTGGGAACCTGAAAGAAATCGAACCAAACAGCATTGGACAGGTGGTTGATAAAAGGGCCGAAAGAGGAATGAGGTGCGGTAAAGTTTTCAAGTTCTTCTTCAACGCCTGCTGTTACAGAAAGGCTTCTTTGACGCAACCAAAATACCGGGTCGGTGGGTTTTCTTATGCCCTGTGCCGCCATAATCTCATCAGTCATTGTTTCTAATGCTGCCGCAACTTTTTCCGGTAGCATGTAAGACTGTTGATCCGGCAATTCTGCACCGGTTCTGCTGAACCTTAAAAAAGGCTGCGCCAGAGACTGGGCAAGCATATCCTGGAACTTATCAAAGTTGGAGTCTTCCGGCTGCGGCTGCATTTTGAGTGACCCGATCAGGTTTGTAAGCAGCGAAATGGTATCGTCCCTGTTCATATTATGGGGGGTTAACGATGAAGAATTAAAACTCCTTTGATGTATTTGCAATCATTTCTGAAACAGCAAAGCTTATTTTATTGCAACTTTTACTATAAGTTTTGATGTTGATCCTATTTCTTTCAGCGTTTTTATTTGTTTGGCGATTGGTTGTCAAGTGGTTCGCTCTACATTGCTTCACAGGCGGCAATACAAACCTTAAATCCAGGCTAAATGGTATTCATATGTAATCCATTTAAGCCTTCCATGTCCTTCTCGCCTTTTTACATACTAAGCTTGAGTTACTGCAATGCTGTTAATTTATTGGGGGATACCGGCTACTAAAAACGAAGAGATAAAGGGGAATAAGGTGGCAGTTTTTTGTAAAATGCTGTTCTCTAGGGGTGTTCTGTTTTTCTTAAAATAGTTTCTGAGGGAGTCTGTATTTAAAGATAAAAACAAATAAGCAGAAATGTTGATGTGGTATATTATTTTTTCATGAAGAATAAACCCTGGAATATTTAGAAGATGATACGTTGTCGTATCAAAAAATACTGATTTGAATGAAGTGAAACCGTAAAATGGTTATCCTGATCATGGTTACGATGGGGATTTACGTGCTTAACATCTATCCGGCAGGTGATTCAAATCTACTGTAGGTCTATTTTATTTACCGGGAAATGTCCACACAATAACCCGGCTTACCTTCTGGCCCTGCGACATGTTTATCGTTTTAACCGCTACAGCTTTTACTTCTGCCAGTGTTTTATATAAAAGCGGAAGTAATTTTTTGTCGGATACCAGCGATGAAAACCATTTACAATTGCTTTGATACTGGACGCTTTCACGGATCATCGTATCCAGAAAACGTTCTTCCCCACCATCACAATAAAGTTCAGCGTGTTGCCCGCCAAAGTTTAAGCCGCTGTTTGCCGAGTTTAAATTTTTCCACTTTCTTTCTGAACCTTCTTTCGCTGCTTCCGCAGATGAATGGAAAGGGGGGTTGCAAATGCTCAGATTAAATTTTTCGCCCGGCTTTATAATTCCGTCAAAAACCTTTTCAGCAGATGCCTGCTTCCTTATTTCAATCGCTTTGCTTAACAAATTCGCATCAGCTATATTCTTCGCAGAACGAATGGCCAGATAATCTATATCTGTTCCCACCAAACTCCAGCCATATTCCTTATGCGCTATAATGGGATAAATACAGTTGGCGCCTGTACCAATATCCAGAACTTTGATGCTCTTTCCTTTGGGTATCATGTTGTTATGATCAAGAGCCAGAAGATCTGCCATGTAATGAATGTAATCTGCCCGGCCGGGGATTGGCGGACAAAGATAACCTTCGGGAATATCCCAATGATCAGTCTTGTAAAAATGCTTTAACAAGGCTTTGTTGAGCAATTTTACAGCATCCGCATTTTTAAAATCAATAGAAAGATCGTTAAACTGGTTGGGAGAAACAAAATCAGCAAGCTCAGGTATGCAGCGGATCAGTTCAGGAAAATCATACCTTAACCGGTGGCGGTTGCGAATATGAAGATTCGATTTTATTTCTACGGGCTTGACGTATTTAGACACTGAATTGAGATAATTTTTTATTTACAAG
>JACMND010000149.1 GCA_014378705.1 Pedobacter sp.
AAGGCAAGTGGCCGTGCACGTGCAAGTATGGACACAGATGGCCTTGTTAAAGTTTTGGCAGATGCTGAAACAGACGAAATTTTGGGGGTACATATGATTGGTCCACGGGTTGCTGATGTCATAGCCGAAGCAGTAGTGGCCATGGAATTTCGAGCTTCCGCTGAGGATATAGCCAGAATTTCTCATGCGCAACCAACTTACACCGAAGCGTTCAAGGAAGCAAGTATGGCAGCCACAGATAATAGGGCTATCCATATTTAGAATTAAATGTTGGTTGTTAACAGTTGGCAGTTAATTTTGGTTCAGAAACTTGGTTTATGAGATAGAACTTTAAATAATAATTCGTTCTTGTTTTATGTAAGCGGATACACGGTTAATAATTCTTTAATTCATAATTCTTAAATGCAATTTCTAATTAACACCGGCATCATTTTATGTACCCTTGCGGGGATGGAAGGGTTTTCATGGTTTATCCATAAATATCTTTTTCACGGTCCGTTATGGTTTATCCATAAAAGCCATCACCAGGTTAACAAGTCGTGGTTTGAGTTAAATGACATTTTTAGCCTTGGTTTTGCTTTGGCAGCGATGTCTTTAATTTTAACAGGATTAAACCCAATAGATTTTAAATTTTATGTAGGGGTAGGAATATCATTATACGGAACTATATATTTTATTTTTCATGATGGGTTTATTCACCGGAGATTTGATACTTTTAATTTTGGGGGTGGTTATTTAAAGGGGCTCCGGAAAGCCCATAAGATTCATCACAAAAGCATGCAAAAACTTCCCTCTAAAGAATATGGTCTTTTAATTGTTGGCCAGAAAAATTTTAAAACCAATCATTCTGAAAAGGTTGGTTCCAGTCGGGAGCCTTAATACATGCCTCAAATACTTCAAAATGTTTCTTTAACAAATCGCAACACCTTTGGTGTTGAAGCTTACGCCCAATGGTTTTGCGAGATTAATAATGAAGTTGATCTTAAGGAATTGTATACAAGTTCTTTATTTCACAATCAAAAATTATTGGTGTTGGGTGGAGGAAGTAATTTACTTTTTACAAAAAACTTTGAAGGTTTAGTTATCCATTTAAATAATAAAAGCATTCGATACAACATTGATGGAGATGATGTTTTTGTTTCTGCTGGTGCCGGTAAAAACTGGAATGAACTGGTTACTTTTTGTGTAGATCATGAGTTTGCCGGAATGGAAAACCTCAGTCTTATACCAGGTTCTGTGGGAGCTTCTCCGGTTCAAAACATAGGAGCTTATGGAGTAGAACTCATGGATATCTTTCATTCATGTCGGGCATTTGAAATTGAAACCGGAAACATACATGAATTTGATAACGCGGCTTGTCATTTCAGCTATCGCAACAGCATTTTTAAGCAAAAACTCAAAGGAAAATTTATCATTACGGAAGTAACTTTTAAGCTGTCAAAAAACTTTTATCCGAAACTGGATTACGGTGAAATTAAAAAAGAACTAAAAATCAGAGGTTTATTAAACCCTTCCATAGTAAATGTGTCTGAAGTAGTATCGCACATAAGAATAAATAAACTTCCTGATCCAGCAACGATTGGAAATGCTGGAAGTTTTTTTAAGAACCCGGTTATTGGGGTTGAGAAATTTGGACACATTAAGTCTGTTTTTCCAGACATTATATATTACATTGTTGATAATGATCATTTTAAATTGGCGGCAGGTTGGCTTATAGAACAATGCGGTTGGAAAGGTAAAGTAATTGGAAATACTGGTACTTGGAAAAATCAGGCTCTGGTACTTGTAAATCACGGAAAAGCTACCGGCGCTGAAATTTTTAATCTATCTTCTGAAATAATAAACAGTGTGCAAAAAAGGTTTGAAATTGTTCTTGAGCGTGAAGTGCATATTATCTGATCATGTATTTGCTTAACCTTTCGTTAAATTCATTTTATTGAAGGAAATAATTCCTAATCTTTCCTGATTTGTGTACCCGAGGTCGGTTTGGGCATAAGGTTTGTATTATTCTAATCACATTTACAAAAACACCACGTTGTTTTTTGAATTGAGAACGAATAGTTTGTTTATTAACCTAAAACCTAAACAAAATGACCAAGATCGAATTCAACACATTGGTAATGCGGCAAGCAAGTTCCTTAAAAATGTACGCCCTGCATTTTACCCACGATGCTGACGACGCGAATGACTTAGTACAAGATACTATGCTGAAAGCAATCACGTATTACAACAAATTTAAGGAAGGTACTAACCTTAAAGGGTGGCTGTATACCATTATGAAGAACACCTTCATTAATAACTACCGTCGTTTCGTTAAAATTAGTTCGTTGGTTACAAAATCTGATGATATTTCTTCAGCCAACCTTGTGTTTAGTTCAACAAAAAACCAGGGAGAAAGTAAGTTTGTAATGGATGACATCAAAAACGCAATGGGTAAACTGCCGGCAGAATATTATGTTCCATTTACAATGTACTTTGAAGGACACAAATATCATGAAATCGCTGACCATCTCTCAATTCCCATTGGTACGGTAAAAACCCGGATTCACGTAGCAAGAAAGCTACTTAAAAAAGGTTTAAAACCTTATGATAACGTAGCGAAAAAGTTGCTTTATGCTGAAGCCGAATAATTAGCCCCTTTCTAAATCATCATATCAAGTAGAGCGCACCGTCTTCGGTGCGCTCTTATCTTTTATAATGGTTTATTTGTTTTTAAATCTTGGTCTTTTGAAAATATTTATCAACCTCCTTCGCAACTACCTGTCCCGATATAATTGATGGTGGAACACCTGGACCAGGTACAGTTAATTGTCCGGTAAAAAATAAATTACTTACTTTTTTAGATCTCATCTTCGGTTTTAAAAATGCTGTCTGGGCTAGTGTATTTGCAAGACCATAAGCGTTGCCTTTAAATGAATGGTAATCAGAGATAAAATCGTTAATGGCGTAACTGCGTTTTACAATTACAGAATCCCTTATTGCCTGTCCTGTAACTTTTTCAAATCTATCAATCATCAAATTATAATACCTTTCACGGGTTTCATTATCATCCCTTAATCCGGGTGCGATCGGCATCAGAAAAAATAAATTTTCGCAATTTTCAGGAGCTACAGAAGGATCTGTCTTTGAAGTGCAGGAAACATAAAATAAAGGCTTTGATGGCCAGCAGGGGGTTGTATAAATTTCTTTAGCGTGCAGTTTAAAATCTTCGTCAAAAAATAAATTGTGATGCATAATACCATCTATTTTCTTATTTAATCCTAAGTAATAAACCAAACTTGATGGTGACATGGTGCGGCTTTCCCAGTATTTAGCGGTATAGCCTCTCCAGGGTTCTTCTAATAAATGCTGGTCTACATATTGGTAATCCGCGTTAGCGATAACCATATCAGCTAAATAATGCCCTTGTTTTGTAATTACACCTTTTGCTTTTCCTTCCGTAACCGGTATGCCAACAACTTCTTGATTATACAAAATTTGTACACCGTTCTCTATGCAAATATCTACCATAGCTTGTACTATTTGGTGCATGCCTCCCATTGGATACCAGGTACCTAATGCGAGATCAGCATAATTCATCATGCTATACAATGCGGGTGTTTTTTGCGGGGTGGCACCTAAAAATAAAACCGGAAACTCCAGAAGTTTAATTAATCTAGGCTCTTTAAAATATTTACGCACATGTTTACTCATGTTACCCAGCATTTGGATACGGAAACTTTCAATAAGCAATTGCGGGTCTAAATACTCAAGAATTGAATGAGATGGTCTGAAGACATAATCACCCATACCAGTTTTGTATTTGTACTCTGCCTGCTGTAAAAATTTTTTTAAGTTACCGGAACTTCCTGGCTCAAGTTTTTCAAAAAGATTTTCCAGTTCTTGCATATCTGCCGGAATATCAACGATATCGTCCTTACTGTAATAAATTCTATAACCTGGATCCAGACGTTTAAGATCATAAAAGTTACTAACTGTTTTACCAAATAGGTTAAAAAAATTTTCAAAAATTTCAGGCATCCAGTACCAGCTTGGGCCCATGTCAAAGCTGAAACCTTCTTGTTCCCAAAGTCCGGCCCGGCCACCGGCCTGATCATTTTTTTCATAAACAGAAACACTATACCCTTGTTTAGAAAGCATTGCGGCTGCGGCAAGTCCGGCAAAGCCTGACCCTATAACAGCTATTTGATTTTTTTTCATTGACGTAAAGGTATGAAGGAATTATTTTGGTAAATCAAACCTCATAATTATTTAAGTAAATTTGACTATGTATCTACTGTTTTAAATGGACTTATACACGAAATCCAGCTTTGAATGCTGCAAAGTTATTACATCAAATTATAGCACTTCTTTCAGTTTGGGAATTAAAGCATTTGATAAGCGTTTCCATAACCCAATTTATAGTATTTATGGATTTGTAAGATTCGCTGATGAAATAGTAGACACATTTTACAACGTTGATCAGGAAACTCTTTTACAAAATTTTAAAATTGAAACGTACAAAGCCCTTCAATTAAAAATTAGTATGAATCCGGTTTTGCACGCATTTCAAGCTACAGTAAATGAATATCAGATTGACCTAAAATTAATCGAAGCATTTTTTAAATCCATGGAAATGGATTTAAAACAAACTAACTATTTTCCGGATACTTACCAAGAATACATCTATGGTTCGGCAGAAGTAGTAGGTTTGATGTGCTTGCAAGTATTTTGTGAGCACGATCCGATACTTTTTACCAACCTTGAAGAATCTGCCAGAAGTCTTGGATCAGCTTTTCAAAAAATTAATTTTCTGCGTGACATAAAATCAGACTTTGAAGATCGTGGACGAACCTATTTTCCTAACGTTGATTTTTTAAAGTTTACCAGATCAGACAAAAAGCTGATTGAAGAAGATATAGATTCTGATTTTCATCAAGCTCTTGCAGGAATTAGAAAATTGCCTTTGGGATGTAGAAAGGGAGTATATATCGCTTATACCTATTACATTGAATTATTTAAGAAGATCAAATTAACGGGTGCAGAAACGATATCTCAAAAACGAATAAGAATTTCTGATAAGAAAAAAGCTTGGTTGCTGGCACAAGCATTGTTAAGACACAAGCTTAACGCCATTTAAAATGAAATTTCAACTTTTAATATATTTAAGTTTGATTACTCTAAGTGCTTTTGCTATGTCAGATTTTCCTGCGGATCCATCAAAGATTAAAAAAGCAATGTTACGTGCTATAGAAAATCCAAGAATTACCGATTCTCTCTACTCTGAACTCAAACTCATTAAATCTCCGGCCCCGGTAGTTGTAGCATATTTGGGGACTTTAGAAGCACTCAAAGCTAAATACTCTTGGAATCCTTATAATAAGATCGCTTACGTGGCCCGCTCTCAAAAAACACTTGAAAAAGCGGTTAAAGAAGATCCTTTAAATTTAGAAATTCGTTTTATGAGATTTTCGGTCCAGCATTATACGCCTGCTTTTTTGGGTTTTAGTAAGGAACTGATTGAAGATCGAAAAATGATTATTAAGCAGTACGCACAAAAAAACTTCGGAAAATTGGATAATGAAACCTTAAAAAATATCGCTGAATTTTTGATTTTCTCCAAACGCTGTTCATCACCGGAAATTAAGATATTAAAAAAATATTCCTGATCGAAACTGGTTTATGAAGCTTACTTATTTATTAATTAATTTTCTAACCATCCTCTTTCCCCTAATTCTTTCTTTTGATAGTCGTGTAAAATTTTATAAAAAATGGAAATTCATCTTCCCAGGGCTTTTTATTAGCGGATTTATATTTCTTATTTGGGATTACGTATTTACGATAACTGATGTTTGGTCATTCAATCCTGACTATGTCACAGGCATCTGGTTTTTAAATCTTCCTTTAGAAGAAATTTTATTTTTCATTACAGTTCCGTTCGCATGTATATTTATTTACGAGTGTTTAAACTACTATGTTAAGAAAGATGTTTTTAAACCTTTTGTAACTCTATTAAACTATGCAATTTTAGTTCTATCGGTTGTGATGATAGTGGTTTTCTATGATCGGGTTTATACCCTTGTCACTTTTGGATTATTATTTTCAATTATATTTTATGCTGGTTTTATCTCAAAATTTAGCTACTTAAGCCGCTTTTACCTTGCCTATTTCGTTTCATTAATCCCATTTCTGCTCGTTAATGGAATTCTAACCTGCATACCGGTTGTTTTATATAACAACGCTGAAAACGCAGATACAAGAGTAGGGACTATCCCAATTGAAGATTTTTTTTATTCTCTAAGTTTGATATTGATGAACGTTCTGTTTTTTGAATATTTTAAAGGCAGAAATAACAGAAAAGTAGCGTGATTAATCTTCAAACGTATACCATATCTCAATTGGCTTTGCGTAATGGTCAGGATAAACCACAAGTTTGGGTAGCATATAAAGGAATAATTTATGATGTTTCTGAAAGTCGTTTATGGAACGACGGCAAGCATTATGAACATTGGGCCGGGCAGGACCTTACAGGCGAATTAAAGGATGCGCCACATACCAAATCTGTTTTTGAAAAATTTGAAATAGTAGGTAAGCTAAGTAAGTAGCAGATTACTATTAAATTTTGTTTGTTGCCAATGTTAACAGAAATTTAGTTTTCAATATTAAAGCTACTGAGATTAACAAATTCCTGCACTCTTTCGGCAATCTCAGCGGACTTAAGATTCTTAATCCTTTCTGTACCGAATTTTTCAACACAAAAGGAGGCGAGTGCCGAACCGTATACAACAGCGTTCTTCATATTATGAAAATTGATGGTTCCAACTTTGGCTAAATATCCAATAAAGCCACCTGCGAAAGTATCTCCCGCACCTGTAGGATCAAACACTTCGGCTAAAGGGAGGGCTGGAGCCGAAAATACTTGTTCTTCGTGAAACAATAAAGCACCGTGTTCGCCCTTTTTAATAATTAAATAATTTGGGCCCATTTTTAAAATCTTTTTGGCGGCTTTAACAAGCGAATATTCACCTGATAGTTGTCTGGCTTCCGCATCATTAATCGTTAAAACATCTACAAGTTTAATAGTTTCAATCAGATCGTTCAAAGCTACATCCATCCAAAAATTCATTGTGTCTAACACAATTAGTTTTGGCCGTTTTTGTAAACGCTTTATCGCAGTTTGTTGTGTTTGCGGCGTTAAGTTCGCTAACAGAAGAAACTCACAATCCTGGTAAGAATCCGGTATAATCGGATCAAAACTTTCTAAAACGTTCAAGCCGGTTTTCAGGGTATCCCTGCTATTCATGTCAATATGATACTTTCCGGACCAATGAAAAGATTTTTCCTCCTCGGCTATTTGTAAGCCGGCTATATCAATTTGATGGGCTTTCCAAATATCAATTTCTGATTTAGGAAAGTCTCCACCTACTATTGCTACGATTTTTACCTTATCGTAAAAATAAGATGCCGCAAGACAAGCAAACGGGGCCGCTCCGCCTACTATTTTTTCAACCTTTCCAAAAGGTGTTTCTATGTCGTCAAGTGCTACGGATCCGATTATTATTAAGCTCATAAAGTATTTTAAAAAATATTTGCGCAAATATTGGATAAATAATTTAAAATCCCGACTATTGCATTCCCAAGCAGAATAAGCAAATTGCCGATCTAAAAAGATCACACATGCTTAAGTAGCCAGTAAATAACCATTCCCGAATAGCTCAGCTGGTTAGAGCATCTGACTGTTAATCAGAGGGTCGCTGGTTCGAGCCCAGCTTCGGGAGCTTAAACCAAAACCTTTCAAATTAGTTTTTGAGAGGTTTTTGTTTTAAGGGATTTATTGAAATGGAGTAATCGATATAGGTTGGAGCATGCAAACCACCCTATATTCTCACAATTTATCTCCTATATTTTCTCCATAAATAAGCGAGACGTTCAAAGATCAAATTTAAACCATCCACATTGAAAAGAAACAATAGATGAAGTATGCCTAAATTGCTTTCCCGCCACTATCTTTTTACCTCTATTTCAAGCTCTGCTTTTGAAATCAGCAAATCCGGAGGCAATGCAATTTCACCTGCTATATTCTTGAATCATATTTTAATCTTATCAATAAGCTTATTAATAACATTGTTTTTTCGTTTATCAGGAATAAACCTGGTTTTTAACAAAGAGTAATAAGCCATGATTTTAGGTTTTATTAAAGATACTGGCTATCACGGTTTTATATAGAATTATTTTATAAAAGGAATTCCCTTTAGATATGGGTTCAGATATAATGATATTTTAAGAGTTAAAATTTTACTGATGTAATTGGAGATGATTATTTATGCTGTTTAGTAATTAAACAAAAACTTCTTTAAACCAAAAAAGGCCTCGATGTACGAAGCCTTTTCTGTTTTTAAAAATTAAAACCTTTAGAAATTATCCATGGTATTTGGATTACGAAAGGTTGAACCGGAATTTTGGTTAATCATGTCTTTCTTCTGATTCGCAAAA
>JACMND010000150.1 GCA_014378705.1 Pedobacter sp.
GTGTCCACCTCTTCCCATCCCGAACAGAGAAGTTAAGCCCGCCAGAGCCAATGGTACTGCCGTAACAGGTGGGAGAGTAGGTCGGTGCCCAATTTTATCTAAACCCTTGTCCATAAAAATGGATGAGGGTTTTTTTGTGGAGTGATGAATTTATAGCCGTAATCAAAACAAAATAGGTAATGCCCTGAAAAGGTGGCGATAGGCACAATGATTAGAAGTTAGCAAACGACTCTTATAATTAAGGAGAAATATGGCTAATAGCAATCCGCGTGTAACCTTAAGGCTGTTTCTTTTACCTGTTGAGGCTGTATTAAATGGAGAATATAGTAGTATAAAATCCTCCAAGTTTTTTATTTGGAGGGATTGCAAATCATAGCAGAAATTCAAACGTAAAGATTTATTTGCCTCAATTTAAAACTAGTACGTATGTATATAGAAAATTTTAAAATGCAATTAACTGGTCTATTTGCTGATTTACAAAACGCAAAGTATCTTCCTTAAATAAATTTCCGTCCTGGTCAAACTCTTTGTCTATTGCCTGAATATGTAACCGGAGAGGTAACACGTGTAAATTTATATAATGGCAAATACCCGTAAAATGCTCTATGCCGCGGATATTACCGTATTTTCCTGTGGAAAGTCCGGTTAAAACCGCCTTCTTCCCATAAAAACTTTCAGGGGATTTACATCCATCTATAAAGGTTTTTAAAATGCCAGGAAAACTGCCGTTATACTCCGGAACTACAAATAAAAACTTAGAGCTTGCCATAATTTTTTCCTGGATGGGCATAAATTCTTTGCTGCGTTTGCCGTAAAGATCACTGCTTATAAAAGTTTCAGGAAGTTCCGTTAGTGAAATTATTTCACTTAAAATGCCTCTTTTACTTAAAGAGTTAAAGTAATAGTTTGCAAGCTTAAGGGTGTTACTTAAGTGGCGGTTGGTACATGCGATTATTGTTATCATTGTGGATAAGATGTGCAAAACGAACTCTCGCCCCGCAAATTAAATTGTCTAAAGTTAGTATCTTGGACGGTTATTAAAAGGCCTGCCATAAGGTCAAAAATAGCATTTCATTAAGTAATATTATCAGATAGAATCCATTTAGTATCACAAGTTTGTAATTATTAGGAATAGAAATGGGTAAAATTATCGCCATAGCAAATCAAAAGGGTGGTGTAGGAAAAACTACTTCATCCATCAACCTAGCCGCTAGTCTTGCAGTGCTTGAATATCGTACTTTATTGGTTGATGCAGATCCACAGGCAAATACAACATCAGGTATAGGATTTGATCCGCGGACCATAAAAATAAGTATTTATGAATGCATTATTAATGATGTAGATCCTCATGATGCCATACAGAAAACGAATACTCCAAATCTTGATCTTTTGCCTGCTCATATCGATTTGGTTGGTGCTGAAATTGAAATGATCAATCTGGACGATAGGGAATACAAAATGAAAGGAGTGCTTAATCAAGTTAAAGACGAGTATGATTTTATCATCATTGATTGTTCGCCTTCGCTGGGTTTGATTACTATAAATTCTTTAAGCGCTGCTGATTCTGTGATTATTCCTGTTCAATGTGAGTACTTCGCTTTAGAAGGGCTTGGCAAATTATTAAATACAATCAAGATCGTACAAAACAGGTTAAATACTACGTTACAAATTGAAGGAATCTTACTTACTATGTATGATGTGAGATTGCGCTTATCAAATCAAGTGGTTGAGGAAGTAAGAACACATTTTCAAGATTTGGTTTTTAACACCATAATACAGCGAAACACACGGTTAAGCGAAGCGCCGAGTTATGGTGTTTCTGTCATCATGCATGATGCGAATTGTAAAGGAGCTGTTAATTATTTGAATTTAGCACGTGAGATAATTCGCAAAAATGACGTTCCAGCGATAAAAGAAGCAGCCGGTCAAGAAAACGTATAACAAATGATGTATCAAAAAAAAACAGGTTTAGGGCGAGGATTAAGTGCATTGTTGAATGATACAGAAGTTGTTCAGAATATCAGGCAGCAGAATAGTAACGAAAATTTTTCACTAGGCACCATTAGTCATGTAGAAATCAGCCGGGTTGAAGTTAATCCTTTTCAACCAAGAACAGATTTTGATCAGGAAGCTTTAATGGAGCTTGCTGAATCGATTAAAACACAGGGACTGATTCAACCAATTACTGTTCGTAAATCCGCAAAAAACACTTACCAGTTAATATCTGGCGAGCGGCGTTTGAGAGCCTCAAAGTTGGCAGGGCTTACAGAAGTTCCGGCTTACATCAGGATGGCTAATGATCAGCAAATGCTGGAAATGGCATTAATTGAAAATATACAACGTGAGAACTTGAACGCCATTGAAGTTGCGATAAGTTTTCATAGGATGATTGAGGAGTGTAATTTGAAACAAGAAGAATTAGGCGATAGAGTCAGCAAAAGCCGTTCTACCGTTACTAATTATTTGCGTTTACTTCGTTTGCCACCAATAATACAGGCTTCGATACGCGATAATAAAATTTCAATGGGACATGCCAGAGCTTTAATTTCCGTAGAGGACGTGGATAAACAGCTTTTTATATATCATGAAATTATTAAAAAAGGGTTATCTGTAAGAAAAGTTGAGGAGATGGTTCGTAACATACAAAAACCGGGCATCAATCCGAAAGAAGAAACGAAATCTAAGGTCATGTCTTTACAATATAGAAAGATAGAAAATGACCTCGCATCAAAGTTTGGAAGTATTGTAAAGTTAAAAGTGCAGGCTGTAGGAACCGGGTCTATTGAAATTCCGTTTAAGTCTGAAGAAGATTTGAACCGGATTTTAGAAATGCTAGACTGGTAATGCTTAAGCTTCAGATACTCCTGATTTTTTGTGCTTTATTAATAACAAAAATCTCTTTTGCCCAAGTAGATAGTTCTGCGGTTCTAACAGATTCGGTTAAGCCTGCTGCTAAGCTTGAAAAAACTAAAACTACTGCCACTTTTAAAACTGATGAAAGGATCCGGCTGGAAAAATTGCCGGGTAAAGCTGCACTCCGGTCCGCCATAATTCCTGGTTGGGGACAACTCAGCAACAAAAGATGGTGGAAAGTTCCATTAGTTTACGGGGGCTTTGTTGGCATCGTTTTAGTTTATGATTTTAACCGAAGCAATTACCGGATTTTTTTAACGGAAGCTCAGAATAGAGAATTCAATAAATTAAATCCCAATGCACAAAAGCCTCTCAACTCAAATTTTACGCGACTAAGCGAATCCGGCATAATCAATATTAAAGATTACTATCGCAGAAACCGTGATCTGTCTGTATTGGGTGGGATTGCATTTTACACCATAAATATTATAGATGCCTATGTAGATGCGAAGTTTTTTAGGTTTGATATATCTGATGATCTTGCTTTACAATTAAAACCGGAATTACATAGTCCTATTAAGAACGGAAATCGTTTGCCTGTTCCAGCTATTAAGCTTAGTCTGTCTTTTTTAAAATGATTTTTTAACCTGAATATATGAATCTAGTTTTGTTGGGTTACGGTAAAATGGGACGTGCTATTGAGCAGATCGCCATTAATCGTGGACACAAGATCGTATTGCGAATTGATGCTGATAATCAGGAAGACCTGACACCCGAAAACATAAAAACTGCGGATGCAGCCATTGATTTCAGTACGCCCGCCTCTGTGATAAACAATATTAATTTGTGTTTTGAAGCAGGAATACCTTTAATTGTTGGAACTACGGGTTGGTATAATCAACTTTCTTCAGTTAAGTTAAAATGCGAGGAAAGTAACAACTCACTTTTATATGCTTCAAATTTTAGCCTTGGTGTGAATGTCTTCTTTCATATTAATAAGGTACTGGCCAGCATTATGAACCGTTATTCACAATATGAAGTTCAGGTTGAAGAAATTCATCACACTCAAAAACTAGATTCGCCAAGCGGAACTGCGATAACAATTGCGGATGATATTGTAAACCGGCTAGATAGAAAGTCTGGTTGGATAAATGAACGTATAGAAGACGAGGGCCAAATTATAATAAAACCAGAACAACTACTGATCGAATCCCATCGTATAGAAGAAGTGCCCGGAACCCATACCGTAATTTATAGCTCTGAAATTGATGAAATAGAACTGAAGCATACCGCCAATAACCGAACTGGTTTTGCAATTGGTGCAGTGCTCGCTGCAGAGTGGTTACAAGATCGCAAAGGCTTTTATAATATTAACGAAATGTTTAATTTCAGTGTTTAAACCATATTTTCCCCCAAAACCATTACCATGAATTTTAATTTTTTTGATAAAAATCCTACGAAAACCAAGCAAGTAAAAAAGAAAAAAAGTTCTGCAAGGGAATGGGTTGATGCTATACTTTTTGCTGTAATTGCTGCCACATTAATTAGGGGCTTGTTTATAGAAGCTTATACCATACCTACTGGATCTATGGAAAAAACATTACTGGTTGGTGATTTTCTCTTTGTAAGTAAAGTAAACTACGGTGCCCGTATGCCCATTACACCGATTTCATTCCCATTCGCCCATCACACTATGCCTTTAATTGGTACTAAAGCATACTATGATGGTATACAATGGAAATACCGCCGACTGCCTGGTTTAAGTGAGATTAAAAGAAATGATGTGGTGGTTTTCAACTTTCCTCTTGAAGCAGATTCGCCTTATTACCGCCCGGTAGATAAGCGGGAAAATTACATAAAAAGATGCGTGGCTATTTCCGGCGATACACTTCGCATTATAAATACACAGGTTTATATAAACGGAAAAGCCGCAGAAACACCTGAGTTTGGAGAGACCCGGTATTTTGTAAAATCAGATGGTACAGATTTCAATCCTCAAACCTTGCAGGATATGGAAATAGAGGTTCAACGCTCTACGGCGGATGATTATATATTTAACATGTCTAAACAAGATGCAGACAAGATACGTGGTTGGGCAAGTGTTAAATCGGTAACCCAAATGATTCGGCCGTTAAATGATTTTGAGCCACAAATATTTCCAGGCGATTCTCAGTATAAATGGAATGAAGACAATTTCGGGCCGCTTATTGTGCCTAAAAAGGGTTGGACAGTAAATCTTGACAGCACTACTTATCCTATTTATAAACGGGCTATTTCTGTATATGAGGGAAACAAAATTGAAAAGGTTGGAAACGATATCCTGATTAACGGGCAAAAATCGACCACGTATACTTTTAAAATGAATTATTACTGGATGATGGGTGATAATCGGCATAACTCATTAGATTCAAGGTATTGGGGTTTTGTACCTGAAGACCACGTGGTTGGAAAAGCGTTATTCGTTTGGATGAGCTGGAATACAAATGGGGAATTCTTTAACAAAATTCGCTGGGAAAGATTGTTTTCAGGAATCAATTGAAAGAATTTTAAGTTTGGAGATATTGTAACTGTAATAGAAAGAAGCCCCATTTTTTTTTTATTTAAAAAGATTTGGGGCTTCTTTTTTGAGCGGTATTCCTACTCATTCATAAACTCTTAGCACATAGCTATTTCTTTTTCGGACTGCTTTCGCTCGGTAACTGGGGTGCACGTTTTTTCCCTTGCACAGTAGGATTCGTGTTTCCTTTATTTACAGTCGCCTGCTTATTATCAGTCTGATTAGACATCTGGCCGCCGCTGTTGGAAATGCCCCGTTGCTTTAGTTCTTCTTTAGTTGATTTAAATGCCCTGTCGGAAGTAGATTGACCTTGAGATTCCGTTTGGGCGCTATTTTTACCTGGTGGAATTGGATTTTTCATAACACTTGATTTTATATAAGAAACATTTATATAAAAAGAAATATCCGTGTTTTTGTTTTTTGATATTTACATTGATGCCATAGGCTTCTCAACTCCCAGCTTTTCAGCAAGTTTATATAAATCAGTAATTACAGCATCGGCTAAGGGGATTCCATTTTGCTGCCTGTAAATTTCGGCTGCTAATTCCGGTTCGCCCGGTATAACCACTTTTTGATCTTTTGATATTGGTTTGGCTGATTTAAATCGTTCGATCCAATTATCCATATGAAACTTAAATTCATCAACAGGCCTGAATCCATCAATGCGCATAGCACCTAAAAAATGCCCAATTCCTCTGCCGACCGGATCAGAGGGTGGTTCTAAAAAAGCAACGAACGGAGGAACCCATGGTCCATAATTGGCTCCCGATAAAACAGCTGATAAAATGTCTACAGTTGCGCCTAACCCAAATCCTTTGTGGCTTCCATGGTCTTTATCACTTCCCAAAGGAAGCAATGCACCACCTTTTTTCAGTTCATGCGGATCAACAGAACTAATGCCTTCTGAATCCTGAATCCAGCCTTCCGGAACAGGTCTACCAGAGCGTTGAGCAATCTCCAATTTTCCGTTAGCTGCCGACGAGGTAGCCATATCAACAATAACCGGCGGATATTTCCCCGCAGGAAAAGCATAACACATCGGATTGGTACCTAACAATCTTTCATTAGAATAGGTTGGAGCTACAAGCGGACTGGCGTTTGTCATGGCAAAGCCGATCATCATTTTTTCAACCGCCATTAATGCATGATAAGCCGCAATTCCAAAGTGATTAGAATTTCTGACAGCTATCCAACCGGAACCACATTTTTCCGCTTTTTCTATGGCTATTTTCATTGCGAATGGTGCAATTACAAGCCCTAGTCCACTGTCGCCATCTAATGTTGCAGTACTTGCGGTTTCATGAACTATTCTAATATCGGGTTTCGTATTTATCCGATTCTTTTCCCAGAGTCGTACATATCCGCTTAAGCGGGCCACACCATGGGAGTCAATTCCACGCAGATCTGATCGGATCAGTACATCCGAAGCTAATTCAGCATGTTCAACGGAGCAGCCCATTTTTAAAAAAATGGTATTTGTAAACGTTCTGAGGGCTTCTTCAGAAAAATGTTGACTGTTCATTGACTTGGCTTACTCTGCTTGAAGGATTGTAAATTTAAATTCTAATGGCTTAAAAGCATGTATTAAAGAAGCAATGAATTCATCGCCATACATCACATAATAATGACCAAAATTTTCAGTTCTTTCCTGCAAACCATCTTGAGGATACAACTGCTGCTTTAATTTATCGATTTTTGCCAGGGAATCAGTATGGTTCCTTTTATCTGCTTTTAACATTTTTTTCTCCATGTTAGTTATCGCACTATTCAGCCTTGCTTTTATCGCTTCCGCGGAAGCTGAAAGTGTGATGTCAATTTTACTTGCACGAAGTTTAATTTTTTCAAAAATTTTTTCCAACTCTTGGTTTTCTTTAGTAAGGTTAAGCGTATGCTGAGAATGCTTTAACAACCATTTTTTTTTTAACTCTTCGGTGCTTTTAAATAGATCAAAATAAGAAAATCCCAATTTTTGCATGTGTAGATTCTGTTTATTTCCCACAATTAAAGCAGAATTTCTTAAAATAAGAATCGGAAAATCTATTTGATAATGATCAAAGTTTTCCTTTAATTCTAACCAATATGCCACCTCCGCACCTCCACCAACATACGCAATATTAGGAAGAATAACTTCCTGATAAAGAGGACGCATGACCACATTCGGGCTAAATCTTTCGGGATAGTCCTCAATCTCCTTTTTCAATTCATCTTCCGAAAAGGAAATTTCAGAATTTAAAACGACGTACCGGTTGTTTTCAAAAACCAATCGCTCACGTAAACTTTTCAGCAAATAAAAAAAATTGATTTCCCTGGGATTTATTGGGGAATGAATATTCAAAGCAGACAGTTTTTCGGCGGTCGAGGTTATTCGCTTATAGCTGTTTTGTTCAAGTATATCCTGGGCAATAATCTCCTTAAACTGATTTTTAAGTTTGGGATGATCGGCATCAATAACCACCAGCCCATAACTTTTAAATAAGGCATCAACAAGATAGCGGCTCGCATCAGCCAAATTTGAATGGTTAATGTAAGCTGTTTTAATTATTTGAACCAATCTGTCAGCATTCTGTGATAAACCTAAAATGGAAGTATATTCCTTAACAATTAAATCAATTCCATCAGTGGATAGTTTACCTGTGGCGCCTTTTGATATCTTGTCCCAACTTATCTTTTTGCCACCGATGTAAGTGTGATTGATCTCTTCAAAATCATGATCTTCTGTAGCCATCCAATAAATCGGAACAAAGTCTTTATCCGGAAAAGTTCCCTTAAGCTCAACGGATAAATTTATTGCCGTTACTATCTTATAAATAAAGTACAAGGGCCCGGTAAAAAGGTTTAATTGATGGCCGGTGGTTACGGTAAACGTATTTTGGTTTTTCAGTAATTCAATGTTAGCGGCAACAAGCGGGGAATCAAAATTCAAATATTGTTCTTTTAAAACGCTTAAAAGAATATCTCTGTTTGCTGTTACGCGTTTATTTGCCAGCAATTTCCCGAAACCTTCTGAAGTTGGTTTTTGGGAGATAAATGAAGAGAGCTTCGAATCCTGATCCAGGTAGCTGAGCACCGTAGCCGCAAAATTGTTGGTATCACTATAGTTGATATAGGTTGCTTTCATCCGAGGGCGAAATTAGGGGAATTTGCCGGATTGTTTAAGGGGTATTTTTTATTTGATAAAAACAGTATGTTGGTGAACCATAAAATGTCTTCTTATTAAAATAATAGAAAATGTTCTTTTGATATTCTATTTAGCAATATAACCGTACAGATCAAAATCCTCGGCACGGTCTATCATTACATTTACAAAGCTGCCAGGTTCGGCGTAACTGATTCGGGCATCAATTAGCACTTCATTATCTACCTCCGGGGAGTCAAACTCAGTACGGCCTATTAAATGGTCACCCTCCTTTTTATCAATTAAAACTTTAAAAATGTTGCCGGTTTTTAATTGATTTTTTTGATAAGAAATGCCTTGTTGAATATCCATAATTTCTTCCACCCGTTGTTGTTTAATTTCTTCAGAAACATTATCATTCAAC
>JACMND010000151.1 GCA_014378705.1 Pedobacter sp.
ATGAAAAAAGGGATTATGACTGAGGATGTAACTGGTATGAAATACTTTACAGGATATTCTTATAAAACACTTTACGATTGGGATCAATATTTTGAATCTATAGTTCAAATTTATATGGGCTGGCCTTCTGATTATATAAAAAATGGCGTAATTATTTTTCTAAAAAATGAGAAAGATAATGGATTTATTGCCCGTTCTGTTCCAAGCAGCGAGTGGCACGATAACGAACACGTGAAGCCTTTTCTTGCCCAGATATCCTGCCAAAGCCTATTATGATCATATATGGAGCCGAAATTTAGGTCGTTGCGTGAACGAAATTATCGAGTCGGGCGAAACTGAACGTAGCGTTAAAGCTGCCGACAATGCTGTTAAATTGCTTTATGATAAATCAGCAAGATATAGTCAGCCTAATTGGAAAAGAATTGCTAACGGATCAAAGCTTGGTGATGACAACTTATTGAAATCTATTTCCAGATTGACAATACCTGGAGTCCTCATATCGGAACACTCGATATACCGGGTGGAAGTGATGTAAAATCGTGGACAACATTAAGCTGTAAGATCAATGACGTAAAAGGCATACATGTGCTTCATTTTACTTTTGCAGTGGAAGAAGAAAAAACATGTAATATTGACTGGTTTAAATTTAATAAAAGAATAAAATGAAAAACAGTACTAACAAATTCGTCTTTAGAACAATTTATTTTGTCTTTTGCCTTCTGGCAGCTTACCCCTTAACGGCCCAAGTGCCAGAGTTCGACAATGACAAACCCGCAGCGACCTATAACAACCAATTCTTCCAGGCATTTAACACAATATGGGATGCCCCGAAATTTTACAGCCAATGGGCTTCGGTGGACGCGAATATTTTTACGGCAGCGGATATTTCAAATGGGTATTTGCAGTTTGTGTGGCTCCAAAAACGTGTGTTGGTTTCAAAAGCACAGTATGTAGCTCCGTATATTCTTCAAACTGACATTGATTATGCTAGTGGAAGCAATCGCGGAGGTGTAATCATAAGGGTAAATCCGGCTACTGACCCGGATGAACTACAGCAACCTGCATCAGGTGATCCAGGGTTCAACCGCGAGGGCATCGCATTTTATCCATCAGAAGATGGAAGTAAAATGATAGTCCAGTTTACGGGTACATTAAATGGTGACGCAACGCCGGTAACACGAATTGAAGTTCCAAAGCCTGCTGGTGTGGCAAGCCTAAAAAACAAAGGGAATTTGCGGATCGAAGATTTTGGAACCACCGTATATGTTTATTATAACGGCTTGGCTTTTATCCGGATAAACCTTGGCGATAAGGCAGGAAGTATTTATACATCAGGGACAGTGTTTAATTCCGACATGCAGATTGCAGGAACCTTTTCGTCCAGGGAGGTTGAAGTTTCGGGTAAAGTTGGCATTGCCCAAAGGGATGCAACGCTCAGGTTATTTGGTGTAGAAATACAATTTAATAATCTGAAAAATCAAACCATCAGCTTTGATTTTATTGGCAAAAAACAAAGTTCTGACGCACCGTTTTTACTTACGGGAACAGCATCATCAGGTTTACCCATTGAATTCAGGATTGTTTCTGGTCCTGCCACAATTAACGGGAATTTAGTTACCTTAAACGGAGTACCGGGGATGGTTGTTTTTGCTGCCAGCCAGCCCGGTGATTCAGATTATTTTCCCGCTGCAGATGTGAAACAAACTATTTTTCTTGAGAGCACCACCGCTACATCTGAAACAGTGCAACTGAAAGCGTATGGCGATTCGTGGGTAGCAACCGATGCAATCGGTCGTGTTTTACCTGGCTATGACGATTGCGGCGACTACCGTAAAGATAAATATGTGGGAATGTTTTATTGGTTATGGCATGCCAACGGTCGGCTTAAAGCGCCAATGAAAACTTACCAGCAACTAATGCTCGAAAACCCGGAAAGCCCGGCATTTGAATTTACGGATTCTTACTGGGGTGAACCGGAAGACGGTTTTTATCACCCCAGCGATCCATGGTCAACACGCAGAAACCTTCAGATGCTTGCCAATGCAGGTGTTGACTTTGTGTTTATTGACTTTACCAACGGTGATCAGGGCGATAAATCCCTTGAATGTTTTATGACAGTAGCTTTGGACATGTACAACAAAGGTATCCCTGTCCCCAAAATATCATTTTTTATGAATGAGAACTATAATTTGGCAATGCCAAGCGTTATGGATAAAATATACAGTCATCCTGAGTATGATCCGTTGCTTTTCAAATGGCAGGGAAAACCATTACTAATGGCTGATCCTGTTAAATGTGCAACACAATGGCCTGATATTAACGACAAGGGTATAAAAGACCATTTTACATGGCGTAAAACATGGGCTTTTGATGCCAATCAGTGGAATTTTCTGGACACCCATCCGCAGGATTATGCTTCTTTTGAAGGCAAACCGGAACAAATGCCAGTTTCTAAGGCCTTAGGAGCTCCTACATTTTCCGGTGGTCAGGGGGCTAGCATGCACAATAAAAAGAGTCCCCCTTATGACAAGTATTGGGAGACGAATCAGTCCGGATATGGTTTTGCTTTCGAAGAACAATGGTCACGTGCCCATCAGATTGATCCATCCATAGTGTGTGTTACCGGTTGGAACGAACTTATTGCCGGAGCTTGGATATCAGATGCCAAAAACCCTGTCCCGTTTATGTTCAAAAACTGGGATGACCCCAGCTGGAGATGTGTAAACCAGGCCACTTGTCCAAGTAAAGATGCAACTGGAAAACATTTGCCTCATGGATGGTATGTGGTGGATGAGTTTAACCGGGAATTTAACCGCGATATCTGCCCTATGAAAGATGGGATTACCGATAATTACTACTATCAATTGGTTTCGCATATCCGCAGGTACAAAGGAATGAATGCTCCCGAACCGATTTCGGCAAGTAAAACGGTTGCGATTGACGGTAATTTTGAGGAATGGATGGATATTACTCCGGTTTTCAAAGATGCCGAAGGCGATGTTTCTATCCGTAATTTTAAAAATGTAAATAACAGTGCAATACTTACAAACACAAGTGCCCGGAATGATATTTCTGAATCCCGGGCCACTTTCGATGCAAATAATATCTACTTTTATGTGAAGACTGCCGGAGGATTAACGCCGTCAACCGATCCAAACTGGATGTTACTCTTTATAGATGCGGACCGCAACAAGGGAACCGGTTGGGAAGGATACGATTATGTGGTGAATCTTGGTGTAAAA
>JACMND010000152.1 GCA_014378705.1 Pedobacter sp.
GAGGACGATAAAAATGGAAAAGATAAGTAATGTCTTTTTAGCTCACTCCTCTAAATGCTGCAATGAATAGTTATGCTAGTTATGCTAACCCTTTGCCTCAGCCTTGGTTCGTGGCACACGAACCATTTTTTCGCCCTTGTTGATAAGTGTTTAAAATAAGCAACCTACTCAGCAAAGGCCTTAGTCTCGGTTAATAGCGTACGAAAAGGAACTCAATAAAATGTTTCCTGAGTAAATTAAAACAATATATTATGCTTAATCTAAGTCCTGGTTTTTACGAATGGACCAGTCCGGAGCTTGTTTCACTTAAAGAAGTCTATTTTAGTTTCTGGCTAAATCATGCCGATCAAAAATGGGGCGATTTGATGTGGCGTTTTTTAAAAAAAGCTGGCTTACATCAATTCGATAATCAAAATGAAGAAGGCTTGGTAAGGGAAAGGTTGGTTGTACTTGCAATGATATATTTTGAACTTTGCGAAAGATCTGGTTTCCATGAGGAAACTAATTTTCAACACTGGTCTACTGCAAAACGTCGAGAATTTGTTAATGACACTGATTTTTCAGAACTAAATCCAAAAATAGAGCAAGTAGTATCGGCAATTCAAAATCATTATGAAACTGAAGACTTTCTTTCTGAATTCCTGGTAAGTGCATACGAAGGGTCCACTAATACAAGACTAAGCATAGATGAAATAATTCAAATAAAGGAAGATATTTCTACACACTATATGGACAATCGGGATTTATTTATGTTTTGGCAGCATGAGTGTAATGACTATATGAAGTATAATTTTGATCCAACCTTGACTTAGAGACAAGGTAATTTTAATTTATTAATCCCAGCCTTCGTTCGTGGCACACGAAACAAAGATCTCCAAGTCGTGTGCCACGAACCGGTGCCAAGGGGCGTTCGTTTCCGGAAGTAAACCAAGCACAGAAACAAGTAATATTTCTAACCAACTCCTTAAAATGAACATACTAAAAATCGTAATCAAAGGTGAATACTTTGATCAAATTGCTGCAAAGACGAAGAAATTTGAATACCGGGAAACAAGTCCTTTTTGGCAAAGCCGCCTGTATGATAACTTAGGTAAAAAAAGAAGCTATGACAAAATAGAGTTTATAAATGGCTACAATAAAAATGCCCGGCGAATGGAAGTGAAATATGAGGGGTTCAATAAAAAAGGAGAACTGTATCATATTTTCTTGGGTGAAATTCTTTCGGTTACCAAATAGATATTATACAATGAAAAAGCTATCCGAACTTAAACTTCTTCAAAGCATAAAGACTGGTAAAGGTCTGATAAAATTGATCTTTAGTCTTAGGACGATTCGTAGAACAGAAAAAGTAACGGATGTAAAACGTACCGCACTTACCAAAAAGCAACGAGAACGTGTTTTAGAAAAAACAGATGCACATTGCCATATTTGCGGAATAAAACTGGAGCCAAATGATTTTCATGCAGATCATGTAAAACCACATAGTGCGGGTGGCATTCATGCGGAGAATAATTATTTACCCAGCTGCGCAATTTGCAACAAATTACGTTGGCATTATTCTCCAGAAGAAATACAGGTAATCTTAAAGTTGGGTGTCTGGGCTAAAACAAAAGTTCTAGATGAAAGTGATTTGGGTGTTGCAATTGCAAACCATTTTGTGAAACATGAAATGAGTTTGAGACAAAAGCGAAAGGGGAGTGCGAATAAAAAGGAAGTATAATTTTATTCTTAGCTATTCGAATGTAAAAAGACTTTGATTGTCTGCCTGTTGATTAAAACATAACTTATAAAATAATGAGTATTGTAGCGAAAGCATTGGTCTTTGCCACCGAGCACCACCAGCACCAACATCGAAAAGGCACCAAAATACCATACATGGTTCACCTCTTGAATGTATGCAAGCTGGTGGCCGAAAACAATTGTAGTGATGAACTATTGGCCTCGGCCTTATTGCATGATATAGTGGAAGATACGGATGTAACTATTGGGGAAGTAGAAACAGTATTTGGTAAGCAGGTAGCCGAAATAGTTAGGGGTGCTACCGAACTCGATAAACTGGAAAAGAAAGCCATCGAAAAAGAGGGATCCTGGCAATCAAGAAAAGAACACACTATTCATTTTTTGCAGCACGAAGCAACGACTGATCAGCTGTTGGTATCAGGTGCCGATAAACTAGACAACCTTCGATCTATTGCTTATGATCACAAAAGAATAGGTGAAAAACTGTGGAGCCGATTTAATGCCAGTAAGGAGCAGCAGGCCTGGTATTATAACGCTATTGCCAACATTCTAATGGATAAGGGCAAAGCAAGTGAATTACTACCGGTTATGGGTAGGGAAATGATTGATCTTTGTGAAAATGTTTTTTAAATGCAGTATTGCCTATGCAGCCTGAACCATTACAAACATATTTAAGAGCGTTTAGTAAACTCAACCGGGCAACCAGGCATGGCATCAAGGCGCCACATAAACCAGTATTGCTTTTATCGGTGATTCAATCAATTGCCAGCGGTGAAATAAGAGAAAATAAAATTGAAATCACTCCGCAGCTAGTAGCACGTTTTAAAGACAACTGGAACTGTTTGGTAAAAGAAGGATTTTTTACGCCAAATTTTGCATTGCCTTTTTATCACTTAAGTAAAGAAAAAAAAGCATTTTGGTATTTAAGAACCTACCCGGGCAAAGAAATATTACTTACCAGTTCACTTTCAATTAGAAGTTTTTCCCAATTACACGAAGCCGTGGCATATGCATTTTTTGATGAAAACTTATTTGCTTTACTAATACAAACTGCTACCAGGGAAGCACTTTATCATTTTTTATTAAACCATTATTTTAAAGCAAACAATCATTCCTACTTGCAAGGAGGGCTTTTCGAAGAAATAATCGATCAAATATTAAATGATCCTCCGGCAATTTATCAGCAATTCGTAGAAACTGCCGATGAAGAAGAAATCTTTATACGCTGCGGTGTTTTTAAAAGAGTTGTTCCGCAGATTTATGATCACACCTGCTGCATTTCAGGTATGCACATTATTTCCGTATATGATCTACAAATGGTGGATGCTTGTCACATTGTACCATTTGCAGTATCACACAACGATACGATTTCAAATGGTTTATCGTTAAGTCCAACCGTTCATCGTGCCTTTGATAGAGGGTTGATATCTATAAACAGCGAATACAAAGTGATTGTGTCTGATAGCTTCACTGAAAATTCTTCTGATAGTAGCATTAGAGTTTATGAGGGCAAAGAGATTATATTACCAAAGGATAAAAGTTATCATCCATCTTTTGTTAATTTAGAATGGCATAGAAGAGAGGTTTTTAAGACATAAATTCAATAAATAATTTACCTCCATTCAAAAGATTTTAAAAATTCGATGACAACTTCAAATCAAAATATACCAGAGAATCTCAATTCATGTGCCTTAATGGTGCGAAAGTATAATTTGGGAGACAAAGCTTATTTTTTCTCCAAATTCCCCGGGCTATCCCATGCATTTTTAGAAATTGCTTGGAATTTTGGGCTTCAAAAAATTCGGAATAACGAAATTATAAAAGATGCTGCCGCAATAAACACAATGGAGGAATCGCTGGCTATAGAAAAGTATAAACATTTTGATAAAAGTATAAAGTCTATATTTTACTATTTAAATAGTGAATTTGAAGTAAAGGAATTAAAACTGACAGACGAAATAATTGAAAGAAGACTTAGGAATAAATTAGCTATCAGCTATTTTCAAATTATATCTGACGAAACGCTTGAACTTAATAAAAAGGTCAAAAGCCCTTTTAAGAACAAGACAGCTGGCATAGTTAAAAAGTTAAAATACGGGCTAATTGTAATTGGTATTGTAGGTGTTTTTTCAGCACCTAGAATTATTGATGGTCTAACACCATTTGATACGTTAGCAGAGAAAATCCACGAAAAATCAAAAAGGAAATTTAATGGTGCAGTGTGCAATGATGGAAAGATTAGTCACTCACAAGGTTGGGGGGACATGTTCTTGGCATCACGGGGTAGATTACTACTTTTATAAAGGAGATTATTCTAAAACAATAGAAGAATGCAAAGAAGAAGCAAAAAAAATTTCGTGGCGTGACTAAAATGATTTTAAAGTTAGGATTAGCGTTATGGGGCTTAAACATTGCCTAAGCGTTGCAATCATTGGGCTTCACTTATGGGCGGAATTCTATTTACCCTACCTGCCAAAGTCCCTTTCGTTATGCTTAATACTACTGTACCCAATCTGAATGCATCACCACCTTAATTAATAGTTCTAAAACACAAACGTTAGAAAATTAAAAAGGTATTATCAGTTATTTCTTTGCTATGAATTAGTGTATTTCTATTACTACAGGAAAGTTATGATTTAGGCAGTCAAAGAATAAACGGCATAGAAGTATGCATAATGTGTAAAAAATTAAGAGCCTACGTTGGATTAATAGATGATCTCTAAGGCTGAACCAATATTAAGAGGCACAAAAGTTAATTAGAAAGAATGGCCTTTTGTCCTGCCCCATTTTTTGCAGTGTGATAGCCTTGTTTCGCTGGCTCTTTTACTTCCGGCTTGCCATAAGATTTATTCGGAGCAAA
>JACMND010000153.1 GCA_014378705.1 Pedobacter sp.
CCATCGCCGATAAAGGCAATTCGCTTGCCTTCATTTTTAAGCATTTCTACTTTTGCCACTTTATCTTCGGGCAAAAGGTCGCCGAATGCTTTATCTATATTTAAAATCCTGGCTATGTTATTTACCACGCTTTGCTTATCGCCGCTCAACATCACCGTTTCAATATTTAAAGAGTGCATATCGGCAATAGCCTGTTTGGCATCTTCTTTCACTTCGTCGGCAATGGTGATGTAACCCGAATATTGGTTGTTTACAGCCAATACAACAATGGTATCTGCAATTTCATCTATCGCCGCATCATAGCTGATACTGAACTTTTTGAGCAGTTTGGTGTTTCCTGCCAACACTTCTTTTCCGTCAATCAATCCCTGTAAGCCATATCCTGCAATTTCTTCAACGTTTTCTATTTTAACGTTGTTAATAACATCCCCCGCGTATTGAGCCACTGCTAAAGCTATCGGATGGGTTGATTTGCTTTCAATGGCAGCAGCTATTTTAACAAGTTCTTTTTCATCAAAATTACTCACAACTACTTGCTGTACTTTGAATACACCCTTGGTTAAAGTGCCGGTTTTATCCATCACCACCGTATTGATTCGGGTCATCACATCTAAAAAATTTCCGCCTTTAAACAGGATTCCATTTTTAGAGGCTAAACCAACCCCACCAAAATAACCCAAAGGAATGGAAACTACCAACGCACACGGGCAACTGATTACCAGAAACACCAGGCCACGGTACAGCCAGTCATTAAAATCATAATTATCCACAAAAAAGTAGGGCAAGGAAACAACTAAAACAGCTAAAGCAAACACAATGGGCGTGTAAACCTTTGCAAAACGGGAGATAAATAACTGGGTTTGGGATTTCCGGGCAGTGGCATCCTGAACCATCTCTAATATTTTGCTGAGTTTGCTATCACGGAATAATGAGAGGACCTTTACATCTGAAACGGTATTTAAGTTTATCATTCCGGCGTATACTTTATCGCCTTTTTGTTTTGTATCAGGCTTGCTTTCACCAGTAAGTGCCGCGGTATTAAAAGTAGCTTTCGCGGATACTAATTCGCCATCCAACGCTACTTTCTCACCGGGTTTCACTTGTATCAATTCGTCAATTTTTACATCGGATGGGTTAACAGTAATAATTTGATTGTTTCTATGAACGCCAACAGTGTCGGGGCGAATATCCAGCAAGGCTTTGATACTTGTCTTTGCCCGGTTTACAGCCGCATTCTGAAACCACTCTCCAATAGAGTAAAATACCATTACGGCAACGCCTTCACTATACGATCCGATCGCGAAAGCCCCTATCGTTGCGATACTCATCAGAAAAAACTCATTAAAAAAGTCGAACCTCTTCGCTTTTCGCCAGGCCATATACAGCACGTTGTATCCTGCAAGCAGGTAAGCTAAGCCGTAAATAAGTAATGCTACCGGTTTTGAGAAACTGAAATTAAACCCAAAATCCAGAACCTGCATAACAATGAGGATAACTAGTGCGGTTAACAGCGGCCAGTGGCTTAGCCATGTAGATGGAACGGATCCATGATCGTGACCGTCATCGTTGCTATGTTGAATACCCCGCTCAAATTTAATGATCGTATTCTCTGTATCTGTATCACAACATTCGGAGTGCTCCGTATTGGCTTTCATCCCTATATTTTTTCTGCTTTAAATCCGGCTTCCGTAATGCTTGCTATTATTTCATTTGCTGAGCTATTACTTTCAACAGTAAGTATCCTTTCCGGATCATTTAAATCCACCTTCCAGTTATTTTCTCCTGCTGTTTTATTTAAAAATGGTGTTATTGTGGCCAGGCAGCCGTTGCATTTGATATTGGTTTTAAAGCTAATTGTGTCCATCATTCTAAAATTTATTTTTACGATTATTTATTTAATTAACATGCTATTAATCCTTTGTAAAAGGCGAATATACAGATTGAATAAACCCGGTAGGAGCGATAGCTCCCGCTTCAGGCGGGACTAAAGCGGATAACGGGGCTATAATTGTATAGTAGAACAAGCCCTGCTTTTCTGCCAAAATTCTGGCGGCTTATTTGAAAAGCAGATGTTGAACCTTTCGGTTATTTTAGTCCCGCTTTCCGTTCCAAGTTTCCCGTTAAAGAATCGGGAAAGCTTTCCACTCAACCGGTTTTATTTCACTTATTTCAGCATTTCATGGCAAGACTAATCTTGCAGGTTTACTGACTTTAGCCTTAAACTGTTACTTACTACTGATACAGAACTTAAAGCCATGGCTGCGCCCGCAATCATCGGATCTAACAAAAAACCGTTGTAAGCATACAACACACCTGCGGCCAGGGGAATTCCGATAACATTGTAAATAAATGCCCAAAAAAGGTTCTGGCGAACAGTGACAACCGTTTTTTTAGATAATAGTAAAGCCTTTGGAATAGCTGTAAGATCTGAAGTAATTAAGGTTATTTTGGCAACTTCCATGGCTATATCAGAGCCTTTGCCCATTGCGATACTTACATCTGCCTGCGCTAAAGCCTGCGAATCATTGATCCCATCGCCAACCATGGCTACAATTTTTCCCTGGTTTTGAAGTTCTTTTACAAAATCAGCTTTATCTGATGGCAAAACCTCTGCTTTAAAATGGTTGAGCCCAACCTCCTGAGCTACTGCCCGAGCCGTTTGCATGTTATCTCCCGTGAGCATGTACACATCAATTCCCATTTTTTGTAAAGTAGAGATAGCTGCCGCTGATGATTTCTTTACCTTATCGGCGATGGCAATTACCGCCATTACCTTTTCCTGATCCGCAAAGTACACGACGGTATTTGCGGATTGTTGATAAGTCTCCGCTTTTTCCATCAACTCAGAATCTAATTTGATATGATTATCCTGAATCAGTTTTTTATTCCCCACAAAATAAGTTTTATCATTAAAAGTCCCTTTTACACCTTGTGCGGTAACGCTCTCAAAATTTGTTAATGGAATACCCAAAACTTCGGTCTCCTTTAGTTTGTCTATCACCGCCTGAGCTAAAGGATGTTCTGATCTTATTTCAAGGCTGTAAAGAACTTTATTTAAAATATCGGCATCAGTAGCGGCAGCGTTCCAATAGATTGATTTTACTACAGGTTTTCCTTCCGTAATAGTGCCCGTTTTGTCTAAAATAATTGCATTTACTTTATGCCCCAGTTCAAGGCTTTCCGCATCTTTAATCAGGATATTATTTTCAGCTCCTTTTCCTATTCCAACCATTATAGCGGTTGGAGTTGCGAGCCCTAAAGCGCAGGGACAGGCGATTATTAATACAGTTACTGATGTGAGCAACGCGTGTGTAAATGCAAGTTCACCGCCAATCAGCATCCAGGTTACAAAGGTAAGTATGGATATCCCGATAACCACCGGCACAAATATTCCTGAAATCTTATCTACAAGCTTTTGAACCGGAGCTTTACTTCCCTGTGCTTGCTGAACCATTTTAATAATATGTGCAAGCAGGGTGTCATTGCCTACTTTCTCCGCTTTAAACTGAAAGCTTCCTTTTTGGTTAATCGTTCCGGCGAATACCTTGTTTTTTTCAATTTTTTGAACCGGAACCGGCTCTCCGGTAATCATACTTTCATCAACAAATGAAGAACCTGATACCACTTTACCATCCACAGGAATAATTTCTCCAGGCCTTATCAAAATGATATTTCCTTCTTTTACCAAAGCAATCGGAATTTCCTGCTCTGCCCCTTCAGTGAGGATTCTTAGCGTTTTAGGCTGTAATCCCATCAGCTTTTTAATAGCCGATGAGGTGTTTGACTTCGCTCTTTCTTCCAATAATTTTCCTAAGGATATAAAGACAATTATTACAGAAGCGGCCTCGTAGTACACATGTGGATACAATCCACGCTGATGCCAGAATTCGGGATAGATCGTGTTAAAAGCACTAAATAAAAATGCAATGCCGGTACTTAATGCTACCAGGGTATCCATATTCGCCTGACCATACTTTGCGTGTTTCCATGCATTAATAAAAAAGCCGCGGCCAAACCAGAACAACACTGGTGCGGTAAGAGCCATGGATATCCAGGCGGCATAGGGCATTTCCATAAAGAACATGGCGATGATCACGACGGGCAAAGCGAGTATGGAACTCCAAATGGTGCGGTTCTTAATATCTGAATAATGCTTTAATTGAAGTTTTTCTTGAAGTTCAGAAGCGTTTTCAACATCTAACAATAGATCGTAACCAATTGAACGAACTGTCTTTTGCAGGTTTAAAGGAGTGGTTTGTGTAGCATCATATTCTGCCCATGCAGTTTGATTTGCAAAGTTTACCCCGGCATCTGTTACCCCTGGAGTTGATTTCAACATAGACTCAACACTAACCGCACAAGCCGCACAACTCATACCTGTTACAGGAAAAGTTTTTCTTACGGCATTTTTGGCTTCATCGCGATTTTGTAAGGTTGTAAGTATGGCCATGATTTATATTGTAAGCCACAAAATTACATTGAAGAAAGCCGTAACCGTTACACAATTAGGGGAAAGAATTACAATACTTTATGATAAAAAAATCAAATCTCGTCTAAGGCTTTTCTATTCTTATCAATAGCTCTTGTTTTTTTAAATTGTGAGGGAGTTTGTCCTGTATTTTTTTTAAACTGGGAAGAGAGGTGAGCGTTACTGCTGTAACCTAATTTGTTAGCAATTTCATTAAGAGTAAGTTCATTATAGAACAACAGCTCTTTTACTTTTTCTATTTTTTGCCGAATAATATACTGCTCCAGCGTAATTCCTTCAACAGCAGAGAACAACCCACTCATGTAATTATACTCATGAAATACCTGATCCGAAATCAATTTCGACCAGTTTATCTTTTCATCCAGACTGTTTGAGTGATGAATTTTTTCAATAACCAGGCTTTTTATCTGCTCAATCAGCTTGGCTTTATAGTCATCCAATAGTTCAAAACCAAGTTCATTCAGCTTCTTTTCAAGGTTGTAACGTTGATCTTCAGTAAGGCTAATTTCTTCCAATTGTACAATACCCATTTCTACAAGTACCGGGTGCAAGCCGAGGTTAGTTAATTCATTCCTAACCACCATAATACACCTCCCACAAACCATGTTCTTTATATGCAGTTCAATCATCTTCTAAAGATCGTAACTATAAGCAGTATTTAATTTAGTAGTTATGATTTTAAAAAAACTAAACTATTTTTAAGTCCTAAACATAATTCATTTAGGATACCACTGGTTCAAAAGCGGAAATTTTGTAATTTAAAATTCCTGATATATATTTAATTAGATGACTTACTCAAATCTTTATCATACTAAAGCTTATAATAAAGCATTATGGATCCCAATGCTGTTTGCTTTTTTTACACTTACTTATTGTGATTCAAAGAAGGGCGATGATGATTTTACGAGAAAAGTAGTTGATAAAAATCCTTCAATGGTTCCTTTATCGCCTGGTGAAAGTATGTCAAAAATACAAATGCCTCCGGGTTACCATCTTGAATTGGTAGCCAGTGAGCCGATGGTGCAGGAGCCTGTTGCTGTATCATGGGATGGAAACGGAAGAATGTATGTTGTTGAAATGAATACCTATATGATGGATGCAATTGGTACAGGCCAGTTTAAACCAACCAGTAGAATTAAACTATTAGAAGATACCAATGGGGATGGTAAGATGGACAAGTATAGCATTTTTGCCGATAGCCTGGTATTGCCACGTGCCATACTTCCTGTTGCCGACGGTTTAATTGTAGATGTGACCAATGATTATAATTTTTGGCTATTTAAAGACACCAACGGAGACGGCAAAGCAGATGAAAAAAAGATCGTTTTTAATAATCCTGAAATTGATTTACGTAATCTGGAACACCAAAACGGCGGGCTTCTGTGGAACATGGATAACTGGATTTATCCTACCAGGGATAACCTGCGCTATAAATACCATAATGGAAAACTAATAGCCGACACGATGATTAATAACATGACCGGGCAATGGGGTATTACCGCTGACGATTACGGTCGTTTATTTTTTTCAGAAGCCGGACCCGGTTTACCAGCGGTACAAATACAGCAGATGCCGGCTTATGGAGCTCTAAATTTTAAAGACCAGTACACAGAAGATTTTTCTGTTCCCTGGCCGATCATAGGGAATCTGGATGCTCAGGGCGGAAAAAATGCCCTGCGCCCTGAAGACAACACTTTAAATCATTTAACTGCGGTTTGCGGCCAATCTATTTTTAGGGGTGATCGCCTTCCGGCAGATATGTTGGGTGACTATTTTGTAGCAGAACCGGTAGGCCGGATCATTAAGCGTGGGCGAATTGTAAACACAAAAGGGAAATTACAAATTCAAAACGTTTACAAGGAAAAAGAGTGGTTGGCTTCCGCCGATCCAAATTTCCGCCCTTTAAATACGTATACAGGGCCGGACGGCTGTTTTTACATCGTAGATATGTATCATGGCATTATCCAGGAAAGCGAATGGTCCGGACCGGGAACTTACCTTGGCGGAATAATTAAGGACAAGCAATTGTATAAAAACCGGGGCATGGGCAGAATTTACCGTGTGGTGAATGATGATTTTAGTCCGGATAAACAACGCCCGGCGATGCTTGCCGAAACATCGGAGCAATTAGTAAAGCACCTTGAACATCCGAATGGCTGGTGGCGTGATAACGCACAAATGCTGCTTGTTCTTCGCAATGATAAATCGGTTATACCTGTTTTAAAAGAAATAGCACTGGGCAAAAGAGCTACCTTAAAAAAAAATCCCACGGCAATAACCAGTATTCATGCCCTTTGGACATTGGATGGAATGAGTGCAATAGATAAAGCAGTTTTATTTAAAGCCCTTGATGATAATGAGCCTGAGATAAGAAAGGCTGCTATACGCATTAGCGAAATGTTCAAAAATGATTCTCAGGTTACAGACAAGATTAGTTCCATGATCAATGATTCAAGTCCGGATGTCCGTGTGCAACTGGCCTTAACACTTCGTTCCAATAATTCTAAAAAGGCCCAGGCAACTGTTACGCAACTTTTGAACAGCAACAAGGACAACGAACTGATGCACTACTCTTATGACAGCTTTAACAAAACTAAAGAGTCTATCGCTTTTGAAGAGGCCAGAATTAAAAATATTAGTCCGGCAGAACGGAATTTGGTTTTGAAAGGAGCAACCATCTACAAGCAACTTTGCGCAACTTGCCATGGGCCGGATGGTAAAGGACGAGCTATTGGTGGCGGAGATTTGCCGGCACCGCCTTTAGCCGGTTCTAGCAGGTTGCAGGGCGAAGACAGAATACTTCCGATAGAAATTTTGATGCATGGATTACAAGGACCGATTGATGGAAAAACATACAAAGACATGATGCCTTCCATGGCCGGGCAAAGTAACGAATGGATTGCTGCGGTACTCAGTTATGTACGTAATAGTGGTGATTTGAGTAATAAGGCTTCAGTTATTACTCCGGAGGAAGTGGAAAAAGTAAGAGGATATATTAAACTTGCAGCCGGTGGTGCAACATTACAACAGCTTGAAATAACCAGGCATTATCGTGCGCTGCAAAGAAATTTTGACGAATAACCAGTTAAAAATTCAATCATGTACCATAAGCTGATATTCTTCATTTTCCTTTTATGGTTGTTTCCGGCAGAACTTTCAGCACAAAATCATCCTGTTAATAATCCTTTTGGGATTGAATTTGTAATGATTAAGCCTGGCCATGTCATTATCGGACGATATGAACCTACTGTAGGGAAATACCTGAAGCCGGAAAACCCGGATGAAAAAGTATTGTCTCCAAAAGCTTACCAAATTGCAGAAAACATGGCTAAGAAAGCTGCCATGCCTGGTTTTAAGGTAAGCATTAATCGGGCTTTTTACATTGGTAAATATGAAATCACACAACTTCAGTGGAAGCAGGTTATGGGAAATAATCCTTCCTGGTTTCAAAAGGAAAAAGTAAGCGGTGATGCAAATAGGCATCCGGTAGAAAATATAAGTTGGAAAAATGCTCAGGCTTTTATTAGAAAACTTAATAAGTTGGATAAAGAACATTTCTATCGCCTTCCCACTGAGTTTGAGTGGGAATATGCTGCGGCTGCGGGTGCTCAGGATGATATTTTGTGGTCTAAAGCATTTGAGATAGGAGTAATTAGTGATTCTACTTCAAGACCAGTAGGTTCTAAACAACCAAATGAATGGGGACTTTACGATATGATAGGCAACGTTTGGGAATGGGTTCAGGATGCCTATAACGAAAAAATATTCGCTGATCCGATACCTTCCCGTTCAGGTACAGAACATGTTTTAAAAGGGGCCTCTTTTACGGGGGATGCAAAGAACGCAACCTATAAAACACATGCCGCAGGTCCTGGAAATGGATACGATGTAGGTTTAAGGCTCGTATTGGAAATTAGATAACCGAAACCTGATGAAAAATATAAGCCCTGTAAGTTTGTTTATTATTTTTTTTTACCTAACCAGTTGTAGTGTTAGGTCGGTAAAAGTACCGGCAGAATTAAAACCCATTTTTAATGGTGAAAATTTAAAGGGCTGGCATGTTAGCCGTACCACGCACCAGGGAACCACGCCGGATGTAAAGGTTGATAGCGGAATAGTCATACTTAAACAAAATCCGTATGGACAGGGTGGGGTGTTATTGTCAGACAAAAAATATAAAGATTTTGAACTTTACGTGGAAGCGAGGATAGACTCTTTTACAAACGGCGGAATATTTATCAGGTCTTCTGAAAGTGGCATCGCTTACCAGATTGAGCTTGATGAAGCCGCAGGAAGCACAGGTTCATTATATGGTGAGCGGATGCAGGTAAGCTTGAGTGCCCGTGCAACCAACCGTAGTAAAGTATGGAAAGCAAATGACTGGAATTCGTTTCGTATTCGCATGACGGGTGAGATTCCAAAGATTACCTTATGGATAAACGAGGTTAAGATGTGGGAAGTGATGGAACCTAAAAATGATTTTCCAGCCGGAGCAACGCAAGGAATGATCGGTTTTCAATCTCACTGGACGGCGCTGTTTTCTCCAGCAGCCGGAGACTGGAATGGGCTCAATTCATGGGCACCGGACGCGGCGCATCGTTTTAGAAACATAGCCATAAAAGAATTATAAAAAACATAGAAATTAAAGCCGGGGGAGTTCGCTTATTTTAACCTGTAATATTTAACGATTTTCACGGCCGTCATAATCACCATGCCAAACAAGATTAGCCCGGTTAAACCATAAATCCAGTCAACTGCACTCTTCAGCGTTACTGTAAAAACAATTGCAACCAAAAATATGGTAGCTACTTCGTTCCATAGCCTTAATTGCGTGGAGCTCCAGCTAAAGGTATTGTGTTTAAGTTGATTTAAGATATTCTGACAAATAAAGTGGTAAATCAATAAACCCGCAACAAAACCTAATTTTAGCAGCATCCAGTTAACTGATAACAAAGAAGGATTTATGTAAACCATTCCGGCCCCCGCTAAAATTGTTAATGCCATTGCAGGAGTAGTAATATAATACCAGAGCTTATGCTGCATGATTACAAACTGATTTTGTAAGATACCACGTTCGGGCTGTGGCCGGTTATTGGCTTCAATGTGATAAACAAACAAACGAACAATATAAAAGAGCCCGGCCATCCAGCTCACCACGAAAATAATGTGAATTGCTTTAAGGTAGAGATAGGCCATGTTTATTTGTTAGTTGTTAATTTTTAGATTATAACTTATTGGTTAAGTGCGTTTACGATTGCAGCGGCATCCTTTTTGGTTATCTGTGGCAAGCGTGTGGAATGCCAAAAAGAAAAAGCGGAGAGCGTGTTAAAACGCCCAAATGATTGTTGAACATACTATACTCTTCTTAAATGCCTGGATGAATTATAGATTCTCAAAATATAAGCTGTTAAATTCTTTAAAATATATAGCAGCCTAAAATTTTTGTATATGAATTCTCTAGTATTTTTGCTCACAAATTCGCTGACTACTTTTCCGGCTAAGGGCAACTTTTAATGATTTCAGTTTTATGAATAAAACACCGGACGTTCAACCTCGCACAGTGTTAAAAATTTATCTTGTTGTAATCAAAAATGACACGGTGGTTAACATTATCTTTTTGATTAATCTGATACCTGTTTAATTACTTTGCTATGATTAACGAGGTTTGCTTTTTCAATATCATGTTTTTCTTTCTTTCTATAAAGAATAAGTTCTCAATAAAATCATTAACCTGAAACCCCTCAAACATTTAGCGAATAATATCAACTGCATTGCATTTTTCAACAATTGAAGTTAAATTTTAAACTGATCAATATCTAAACTCCTTTACAACCTCCACCGCATATTTTACATTATCAAAAGGTATATCTGGCATAATACCATGGCCAAGATTGCAGATAAAACCGTTTTGCCCACGCATGCGCTCAAATAATTTATGAATACGATCTTTAATTACCTTTTGATCAGCATATAGAATATGCGGGTCCAGGTTACCCTGAACAGCCATTTGTACGGGAAGCCGTTTTTTTATATCTAAAAGATCTGCATTCCAATCTACCGAAATCACATCAGGTTTAGCTTCTGCCATTATGGGAGCGAACACAGAACTACCTTTGCAGAAAGAAATAACAGGAATGTCTTTTCGATTTAAGTTATTGATAATCTCTGTAATATATCTGTGTGAAAATTCCCGGTAATCGTCCCAGCTTAAAGCGAGGGCCCAGCTATCAAATATCTGAACGGCGTTTACACCGGCTTCGATCTGCAGATTCAGATAGTTGGTAGTTACTTTGGCAATCTTAGCCAATAAGCTATGCGCCATTTCCGGATGATTGTGGAGCATGAGCTTGGTTAATTTAAAATCTTTCGATGATCCGCCTTCTACCAGGTAACTCATTACCGTAAAGGGTGCACCGGCAAAACCGATGAGCGGAATTCGCCCGTTTAAACGCTGTTGTATTACTTTAATTGCATCCGCAACGTATTGTAGCTTGTCAGTTACTTCAACAGATAATTGGTCAATATCATTTTGATTTCGAACAGGGTTAGCGAATTTTGGTCCTATTCCCTGCGTAAAACTTAGGTCTCCGCCCATTGCTTCGGCCGTAACCAGGATATCTGAAAATAAAATGGCAGCATCAATATCGAGCAGATCTACCGGGAGCATGGTTACATCGGCCGCTAATTCCGGCGTTTTGCACATCTCAAGAAAGGAATATTTATTTTTAATTTCCCAATACTCGGGCATAAACCTTCCGGCCTGGCGCATCATCCAGATGGGTGGGCGTTCTGTTTCTTTTGAAAAAGCAGCCTTCATAAAAAGACTGTTACTAATATTTTGATTGTTCAAACTTGTTGTAAATTAAATTCCTGTTCCAGGTTTTCAATGATACCTTTTACCCTTGCGGTAATTCGGAAAGTTTTGGCTTTCTGAACGTAAACTTTCGCACGTTCCATGTCTTTTTTTCTTAAGCTGAGATTGGCTAAATGAACCATCACAATAGCTTTATCGTTTTGATTTCTTAGCGGAAACTTGCTGGCAATCTGGAAATGTCGTTCGGCATCGGCGTAGTTGTGGCGTTGTAGTTCAATATTACCGAATACAAATTCATATAAACCTCGTCGATGGCGGCCTAAGCGATTTGGATCAGCGATTTCCAGTAGTAGTTCTTCTGCTTCTAAATAGTTTTTTTCATGAAATTTACGAGCGGCAATTACCACCGTTCCTTCTCTAAAATAACCGTAAACCAATAGTGAAATTCCAATAACAATTACAGCAGATATTTCATAAACCTCACTAAAAATAGTCCACACAAGTAAGATTAAACCAAAGGCAATAACCCATAGCCGGGCTGTTCTTGTTAACATTATTTGCTATGAGATATCTGTAAATTTATAGCCTACACCCCTAATGGAGTGAAAATAGGTTGGGTTTTTCTGATCTGGTTCAAAATATTTACGGAAGGTAAGAATGAAGTTATCAATGGTGCGGGTGGATGGATATACATCATAGTTCCACACTGTTTCTAGTATTTGCTCCCGCGATACGGCTTCATTCCGCCGCTCGATTAGCAGCTTTAAAAGCATGGTTTCTTTTTTGGTTAAAGGAGTAACACTACCGTCTCCATTCTTTAACTCGAAGGAATTAAAATAGATGGTTTTTTCACCTATTTTATAGGAGTTAAGCTCTTTCAGATCGTCGCCCTTCAGGCCTCTTTTAACAAGAATAGCAACTCTTAAAATCAGCTCTTCCAGGTTAAATGGTTTAACCAGGTAATCATCGGCACCTTTTTTTAATCCCAACACCCTATCTTCACTGGTATTTTTGGCGGTAAGAAACATGATCGGGACTTCCGAGTTTTCAAGCCGAATAGTTTCAGCTACCTGAAAACCATCAATTTCCGGCAACATCACATCCAGAATGATCAGGTTAAAGCGCTCTTCCTTAAAAATTTTAAGCGCTTTTTTCCCGTCTGTTGCAGTTGATACCTTGTAGCCCTCCAGCTCCAGGTTAAGTTTGATGGCTTCAAGAAGATGATCTTCATCTTCAACCAAAAGAATACGTTGTTTACTTGCCATAATTTAAAATATAACTTCGAAAACAGTTCCCGAAGGCTGATTGTTTTTTACTTTAATCTGAGCCTGGTGTTTATCTAAAACTTGTTTTACAATAAACAAACCCAAACCTGTCCCTTTAGTTTTACGAGTATCTTCACTACCCACTCTGTAAAATTTTTCGAAAATCCGGCTTTTTTCTAAATCGGAGATGCCAATGCCCTTGTCTGCGACTTCCAGATGAATCTGACCGTTATAAGAATCTAATTTTACTTTAATTTCAGAACAGGAAGGGGAGTATTTTATCGCATTCTCAATTAAATTTGTAATCACAGAGGATAAAGCAAACTTATCGCCGGTTAGGCTTAAATCTTTTTGAACTTCTGCCACTATTACCTGTGTATTGCAAACATGAACTTGTAAACGTTCTGTAATTTTTTCGACAAGATCAGAGAAGTTTAAAATTTCCTTAGGAAAAGAGTATGACTTGTTGTCAATTTTAGTTGCTAAAAGCATATTTTCAACCAGGTCGTCTAAACGTTCAATATCTTTTAGGGAATTTTGAATAAAAGATTGCTGTTGGTGTACCTCAAGGTTTCGTTTTAAAATAGTTTGAAGGTAAAGTTTAATGGAAGCCAAAGGCGATTTTAATTCATGCGTAACAGAGAGTAAAAAATTTTTTTGTTGGGTGTGCAGCTTCCGTTCTTTGTTTAAAGACTGATGTAATTTATAAGCACCAACTAAAAAGATCATTAAAAAAACAGCTGCTTCACCTAGTATCATGGCCATTCTTTGCGGTTCTGCCTTTAAAAGCAAAACGCCCCACCACACCACTTGTGCGAAAGCATAAATAATCAGGAAATTTAATATGACTAAAGGTTTTCTCATCTTAAAAGCGTGTTCAGCAATCAATATAAATTTTTTTGGCTGATTATTATCCAATTATAACAATTAGTATCTATTATAATTATTAGAAAATTAAGATTGTTGCCATTAATGCCGCTTTGCTATACGTTGCAAGGCACAAAAAATCAGGTGCTTTTCTCTTTTATGGAGTTTATTTAACGCAGGCAACTCTTTTTTTCAATCATTTGTAACTCTGAACTCTAAAATTATAAACTGAAAGCTGCCACCAGGTACTGCGACTTGCTCTATTTCTTACTAAACACCACATCTAAACTTTCAAAAATAGCCCGTTTCGCCTTCTCTAGCTCTACTTTGGTATGTGCTGCCGAAACAAAACCCACTTCATATCCCGAAGGACCAAGATAAATATTACGGTTTAACAATTCCCGGTGCATTGTCTTAAACTTATCCATGCTTGCTGCATCAATTTCTTCGGCAGTTTTAATAGTTTCCTTATCGGTAAAGGCAAACCAGAAAATAGATCCGATGCTAAAAACTTTAAACTTGTAATTGCGGGCGGTGGCAAATCGCTGAATGGAATCTACAAATTCCTGGGTTTTTTTATTAAGATCTTTATAAAAACCGGAGCGAAGCAACTCAGTTAATTGGGCAATTCCAGCAGCCATTGCTACAGGGTTCCCAGACAATGTTCCGGCTTGGTACACTGGGCCCTCAGGCGAAATCTGACTCATAATTTCTGCTGAAGAGCCATACATCCCAACAGGCAGACCGCCACCAATAATTTTGCCATAGGTGATAATATCCGGCCGAACTTCGTAATGTTTAGCGGCTCCTTCAAAACCAATTCTGAACCCGGTGATCACTTCATCAAATATCAGCAACGTATTATTGGCGGTACAAATCTCACGCAAAAATTGGATATAATCCACATCCTGTATCAGCAAACCGTTATTCGCAGGCACGCCTTCAATAATCACCGCCGCAATCTGATCTTTAAACTGCCCGAAAGCCTGTTCAACAGCTTCTTTACTATTCAAAGAAACAACAATCGTTTCTTCCGCGACAGACTTTGGTATACCTGCAGAGGATGTTTCACCAAAAGTGACCAAGCCAGAACCCGCTTTAACAAGTAGCGAATCAAGATGGCCGTGGTAGCAACCTTCAAATTTTAAAATCTTGTCCCGCTTGGTATAACCTCTCGCAAGCCTGATTGCCGACATTACTGCTTCAGTACCGGAACTGGTAAAGCGTATTTTTTCTATAAACTGGTTATTTTTTAATATGAGTGATGCAAGTTGATTTTCCAGTAAAGTGGGGGCACCAAAACTCATTCCATTCTGCATCGCTTCAGCAACAGATTCACGTATTTTAGAATTATTGTGACCCAATATAAGCGGCCCCCAGGAGCCGCAAAAATCAATAAACTGGTTTCCGTCGGCATCCCACACAAAACATCCATCGCCCTTTTGGATGAATAGCGGCGTACCGAAAACCGAACGAAAAGCCCTTACCGGCGAGTTTACGCCGCCCGGAAAATAAGTCTTTGCTTTTTCAAAAAGCTCCGCAGACTTTGTCCTGATAATATCCGGTTTCCCAATTGTAGAAATTGGTTGGTCGTCATCAGACGTTGAAAATATTTTTTTAATTGAATCTAACATATTAAAAATTCAAACTTCTTAGAGAACTAAATCCTCACCGGGCTACTCTGTGGTTATGGTTTGCGCTGTTTAGGCACTTACAAGTTTTTTTGTCAACTATTGTTTTATTTGTTCTGAATTTGCTTTTAAAGCCATGTCGGTTTGTTCAAAAGTTAATTCTGCTTTATACTCTTTCACTTGTTGGAATACGGGTTTAGTAAACTCACTAACTGTGGTTATTGCTCCAGAACGGTTTTAACGCCCGGGTTTGTGTTCAAAGCTTTTAGAATCATTTTAATTACTTCGAAGTTTTTTTGTTGTTTGTTAGTTTCATAATTGTTATCGTTTATTTTTCTTTTTTATTGACTTGACAAATTTTATGAAATGTTATTTTTACTTTAAATACAAACTAATCCTACATCCAGCCTTTTTCCAAAATTTCACGAGCATGATAGGAAATTATGATATTTGCTCCAGCCCGGCTAAAGGCGTACATATTTTCCATTACAACTTTCTGCTCATCAATCCAGCCGTTGCCGGCCGCCGCTTTTACCATAGAATATTCTCCGGAAACATTGTAACACGCCACAGGTAAATTTGTATTTTCTTTTAAACGGTGAATTATATCCAAGTAAGCCAGGGCAGGCTTAACCATCAAAATATCGGCACCTTCTTGTTCATCTAAAAAAGATTCACGCATAGTTTCGTTGGGATTTCTGAAATCCATCTGATAAGCTTTCCGATCACCTTTATTTGGGGCAGAATCTGCGGCCTGACGGAAGGGGCCGTAGTAGGCAGAAGCAAATTTTATGCTGTAGCTCATAATAGATGTATTTTCAAAACCGTTTCCGTCCAATTTATTTCGGATACCTAGAATGCGTCCGTCCATCATATCAGAAGGAGCAATCATATCCGAACCTGCTTCTGCATGGGCTAAAGCCATTCTGGCAAGTACTTCAACAGTGGCATCGTTCTGAACGTAATCATCATGTAGAATACCACAATGGCCATGGGTGGTATAAGCACAGGTACAAACATCGGTTACAATAAAGACATCAGAACCAAAGGCTTTTTTAAGTTCGGTTATAGCACTTACAACAATAGATTTTTTGCTATATGATGAACTTGCATCCTCACTTTTTTCTTCTCCCACACCAAATAGAAGGATTTTATTTAACCCCAGCTTTAAAGATTTTTCGACGTCTTTAACCAACGTATCTACAGAAAAATGATTAATACCCGGCATCGCGTCAATTGCGTGTGCGATGTTATTTCCTGATACAACAAAATGCGGATAAATAAACATATCCTTAGATAGCCTTGTTTCGGCAACCATTTCGCGGACAATGGGTGATTTTCTTAATCTTCGTGGACGAATTAGCATAACTATTTTTTCTCTTTTACTTCCTATTTTACTGAACTAATAATCAAGACCAAACACCGCTTCAGCCAGGCCAATCTCATCAGGGGAATAGGGTAAAGTGTATTCAACTCCCATCTCATCAAACTTTTTACCAGTAGACTTGCCAATGCAGATCACTTTTTGCCCGGGCTCTAATAAGTTATTTTGAAAATATGCTTCAACATTGGATGGGCTTGTAAAAATTAAAACCTGTGCATACGATTTTTCAACTTCTTCTTCCAATACCGTTTCGTAAACCGGAAGTTCGATGATCTTCGTCTCGATACTTAGGACCTGCTGTACGGTTCGCAAAGAATCTTTTGCAGCCGGGAAAAGTACAGTCGAGCCGTTTGCTACAACAGCAAATTTTTCGGCAATATCTGAGGTGTCAATTCCTTCTACTTCTCCATTAAAATCGGCTATTTTCCCAAAGCGTCTTAAAGTGTCTTCAGATCCTCGGCCTAAAACACCAAATTTTACTTTTTTAGGGAGGACTGGCTCAAGTTTAAAAAAGTATTCAATGGCGTTCTTGCTGCTAAAAAAAATCCAGTTTACATGTTTAAAAATATACGAATCAACTTTGTTAATAGTAGGAAATGTTTTAATCAAAGAGCGATCCTCAATGGCTATGTGGTGTTTTTCTAATGCCCGCCTTAAGTAACTACTTTCAGTTAAATTTCGGGTTATAAAAATATTTTGCGGAAACTTTCTATTCGGGTCAAACTTGGCAAATATCTTTTCAGCGAGACCATGCAATGTTTTAGCCTCGGTAAAAAGCCGGTCCGGAAAGTCGTCACCTTCTTTCGCTTTGGCCGTCCAAACCTGGTAAACTTCTTCATCATACCTGCAATAACATCCCAAAGGCATCTGGCAGCCACCCTGAAATAAGTTAAGAACTTTACGTTCCAGCGCTGTTTGCTCGGCTACAGCCATATTATTCAGCGGCTGCAGTCTTTGGTAAAGGTCCAGGTCGCTTTCGCGGATCTGTAAAGCCAACACACCCTGCGCAGGTGCTGGAACTAATTCGATGGGATCGATCTCTTCGACGTGAAATTCTGAAAGGTCAATATTTAGGCGATGAACACCAGCTTTAGCAAGCATAATAGCGTCATAATCTTCATCACGAAGCTTTTGGATCCTTGTAGGAACATTGCCACGCAACTCTTCAATTTCCAAATCGGGCCGAACAGCTAATAATTGCGCCTTTCTTCTGTTTGACGAAGTACCCACCATCCCACCAAATTTGACGGACAGTTTTTGGGTAACGTCAACACAATCTTTTAAGATCAGCAACAGTTCAGCAGGATCTTCACGGTCAGAAACGGCGGCAATTATAAGGCCTTCGGGATGATTAGTCGGAAGGTCTTTATGTGAATGTACGGCAAGATCAATGGTGCCAGCCAGTAATTCCTCCTCCAGTTCTTTTGTAAAAAAACCCTTCCCTTCTAATTTGTCAAAACTTAAATTTACAATGCGGTCACCCTGGGTTTTAATAATTTTCAACTCAGCCTCAATACCAATCTCTTCGAGTTGGTTCTTCACATGATGCGCCTGCCATAAAGCAAGTTCACTTCCCCTCGTACCGATTATTAATTTATGGATCACGTTTTAAAAAATTGCTGGAATTTTTAGCCGGATAAGTAAGAATATTAAAAATTTCTGCAAAAAGGCCAAGCCTGCCAAGAAAGGAAATTATGCGTTGTTCACTAAAATTTCTTTTGCCATCACCATCGGAACACTAATATATTTCTTTTCCATATAATTAATGATCTTATCTAAAACTTCTCTTGAGTTATGATCAAGGCCTTCCAGATCTTCAGCAAAAATAGAGTTAAGCGCTAAATTTTTTATCTCTTTAATTTTTTCAGGCACTTCACGCATGGCAATTTCAATTCGTCTTTGTCTTAATATAGGGCCGAATTCGTGAATATTACGCTCAATAATACGCTCAGCATTGATCAATTCATCATACCGTTCCTGCAAATTGCTGTTGGCGATTTCCTGTAAGCTGTGGACTTCAATAAAGTGTATTGGGTAATTTTCTACAACTTCCGGACAAGTATCGTTTGGCACAGCCAGATCAACAATTACCTTTTTATTTATTTCGCCATTTAATAAAGACTGGTAAATTTTTTCTGTAATGATAGGTTCTACAGAGCTTGTGCACGTAATAATTACATCAAAGCCTTTTTTATAATTAATCAGATCTGCCAGGTCATAAGCTTCGCCGTTAAGTTCTTTAGCAAGTGTTTCTGCTTTCGATTTTGTACGGTTAAAAATGGCAAAATTTGAAAACTTATGTTTTTGTAAATATTTTGAAATGTTGTGATTGGTTTCCCCAGCCCCAATGATCAAAATTCGTGCATTTGAGCACATATTAAGTTCCCGCAATTTACGGTAAGCCAGTGAAACAACAGAAATTGGTTTTCTTGAGATATTGGTAAACGTATAAACCTCCTTAGCAGTTTTTACCACCCGGGCCATAATTAAACGAAGATAATCTCCGGTAAACCCGTTTGTTTCACAATTTTTGTAGGCTTTTCTTAGTTGAGCTAAAATTTCTTTTTCTCCTACAACTAAACTTTCTAGAGAACAGCTTATCCGTAGTAAATGATTCAAAGCTTCTTCAGCTTCAAAAACGGATACCTGACTGGCAAAGTTTTTTAATTCTTCTTCCGGCACGCCGAAATTTAATGTTCGGATAAAATCCTGAACAAATTCTGGGGTAATATCTACAGCACCTGTAAATACAAACTCCACTCTGTTACAAGTGCCTAAATAAAATATTTCTGTAATGTTATATTTGGCTTTTACAGTCTGCAGCTTTTCACCCAGAGTTTCGTTACAAATAACAAATTTGCCTAACTCTTTTAAGGCGATGTGTTTATGGGTAAGCGCTATAACTTTTAAATCTCTCAACTACTTTTTTATTCTACGTATTGACTAAAACAAAAGTAATCATTAAGCGATTTTGCACGTGTCACTTGTTTGTCAAACACTTTTATTTAGAAAGGTTATAAATTAAGGTGGGATCAATATATAAATAAGATATTGTTTAAATGCATCTCAAATACAATAAACAAATTTATAATCCTATTTTTAAGCCTGATACAAATTTTTGGAGGGTTTATTAAATCGTCACACAAAGAATAACCACAAACGTTAAACGTATGATCGTTCAGCAAACTTTTATAGTTACCGGATCTGATAACAGGCCAATTCTTGCTGACCTAACCTATAATATTGATTATCCGGCTGCGCCTTTGGTGTTATTTGTACATGGTTTTAAAGGATTTAAAGATTGGGGCACACACAACATGGTGGCCGATTATTTTGTCGGACGGGGATTCAGATATTTAAAATTTAATTTTTCGCATAACGGAACCACTCCAGAAAATCCGCTGGATTTTTCCGACTTGGGTTTATTCAGCGACAATACCTTTACTAAAGAGTTTTATGACCTGGACCAGGTCATATCTTTCGCTTGCAGCGGTACCGGATTCCCGGCTGCAGATACCATTTACTTAATCGGGCATAGTCGGGGAGGGGGTGTTTGTATTATACAAGCCGTAAAGGATAAACGTGTCAGCAAACTTATTACCTGGGCTACAATTGCAGATTTTAACAGTTTATGGAAACATGAACAGCTTGCCGAATGGCGTGAGAAAGGGATTATATATGCTTATAATACCCGAACTAAGCAAAATACACCCTTAAAGGTAAACCTTCTTTATGATCTGGAAAAACATCATAAAGAATATAATATCCAAGAAGCTGCAGGTAGGATAACCCAGCCCTGGCTGATCATCCACGGGGATGAAGATGAGAATATTCTTTTATCCGATGCCGTATTACTTCATAATCTAAACGCTAAAGCCAGGCTTAGCATTATTCCGTACGCAGATCACGTTTTCGGATCTTCGCACCCATATACAAAAGAAGAAATGCCGCTGCAATTGCAACTGGTATGTGAAAAAAGTACAGAGTTTTTAAATGAGAATTGATATTTAAAGTAAATTATAATTTAAATAAACAAAACCCTGAATACACTTTACTTATAGATCAAATGGGGAATAAGGACAGTCAATAATAAGAAAGTAGAAAAGTAACTTATTGAGTAGCATCAAAACTACATGGTTTAGGTGCGATCTACAGTTAATACAATTGAGTTTTGTTTTCTGGTTAATTCGCTACTTCCGCATTATCATGATCTGGTCAAGTTAATAACGGCGAAGAAATTAAAGTTTGAATGCCCGTCTGGTAAAATCATAAGATTTACAATTCTGGATTTCTCAATCCGTAATCTGTTCCAGCTCAATCCAGTTACCGTCTTCGCGGATAATACCAATCAGTTCATCAAGCGCATTTTCAGAACTCACATTTTTTTTAACCACTTCTTTGCCACGATAAAGTGTGATCCTTCCTGGTCCGGTACCTACATAGCCATAATCCGCATCGGCCATTTCCCCCGGGCCGTTAACAATACATCCCATAATAGCAATTTTTAAACCCTTTAAATGATCGGTTCTGCTGCGAATCATTTGTGTAGTTTCCTGAAGGTCAAATAAAGTGCGGCCGCAACTAGGACACGATATGTATTCTGTTTTTGAGATACGCGAACGCGTAGCTTGAAGGATTCCAAAAGAAGTGGTTAAGATAGTTTTTAAAGGTATAGTCGGGGCATCTGCCCAAATGCCATCACCCAGTCCATCAACCAATAACCCGCCAAAATCTGTTGCCGCATATAGTTGGAAAATTTCATGACTTTTGAGTTGAGAGATAGATTCAGGCTCCAAACTTTTAACATCAAATTGATAACTCCTCTTGATGATTACCGGAACTTCTAATCCCAAATTCATTAATTTAAAAAATGCCTGTCGTTGGTCTGCAAAACCTTGATTGCGGGTGCTTTCCAATATAAATACCAATGTGTTATCAAATGAAATACGATTGCTAAGCTCCTCTTCAATCTGATCATTGGTTATTGAAACTAAGTTTAAAGCTGAATCGCGGTCAGTGGCATTAAGATATTGTTCAAGGGTAAATAATGGATGGCAGTTGGATTTATTAGGGATGCTTTTCCAGGTTTGATAATTATAAAGTTGCTTTAAATTTCCGGGCAAGGAAAAAGAAGGCAACACATCAGCCAGGTATACAAAATCTGTTGACTGCTCGCCCATGTTGTATTTATCAAAAATGGGAGAATAAATGTATCCCACATCAGCCAATACAGCCGCATCTTTCAAATTTTGGTTGGAGATATCAATAATTACCCGGGGAACCTGGTGTCCGCCGATAAACGTATTAAGTTCTGTAGTTTTTCGTCGGCTAAATTCATAAGGGCTAAAATTAGTGGGTAATTGGCAGTTAAGAGAGGGGAGTAATGAATTATCCGTGATTTCAAAATCCAAGTTTACGATTTCAGATTTTAAGGTTTGTATTGGTGGCTCACAACTGCTGGCTGCTTCCAGAGAATTCTCAACTCCCAATTGTAAAACGACTTCCCTTTCTCTTGTTTCATATCTTTTTGCCAAAGCAATTGCTACAGGTGCTTCAAACTCCGGTTCTTCGGTTAAAGAAACGCGTATCGTGTCACCCAAACCATCTTCCAGCAAAGTGCCTATTCCAAGTGCAGATTTTATCCGCCCGTCTTCCCCATCCCCAGCCTCTGTAACCCCCAGGTGAAGCGGGTAGTTCATTCCTTCTTTAACCATGGTTTCAACCAGCAATCGGTAAGCCTGAACCATAACCTGCGGGTTGCTGGCTTTCATTGAAATTACAAGATTGTAATAATTTAGGTCCTGGCACATGCGTATAAATTCCATAGCGGATTCTACCATTCCATGTGGGGTGTCGCCATACTGGCTCATGATACGGTCAGATAATGAACCATGATTGGTTCCAATGCGCATGGCTGTTCCGTATTCCTTGCAGATTTTTACAAGCG
>JACMND010000154.1 GCA_014378705.1 Pedobacter sp.
GCATAAGCCTGTAAGCGTTTGATCTTGTACGGTAGGTAATATGTTCTCCTGTTCTAAAGCATCAAAGTATTGCCTTACGTAAGCGAAACGACCAGTAAACAATTTGCTTTTTTGTTCATCGCTTAATGGTTGATTCTTTATGGTTATTAAATGGTCTTGATAAGCCAGCTCTTCTTTGGGGTCTTCAAATTTCTCTTTCCACACTGCCCAAAATTTCTCTGGAGTGCCGTTAGTTGCGTATAATGTTTCTTGCGTAGCGGTACTAATTAATAACTGGCTATACACATATAACTGGCGAATACCATCTTCTTGCTGGCTACGTAAATGTTGACTAATAGCTTGTTTTAAAGGATCTTTTTTGTCTGGTCGTTTACACTCTATAACACAAATGGGAATGCCATTAATAAATAGCACTAAATCTGGCCGGTAATGCTCTTTACTGGTGCTACGCATTACACTAAATTCTTCCGTTACATGAAAAACATTGTTTTCAGGTTGCTTCCAGTCAATGTATTCCAAAGTGAAGATCTTTTTATCTCCATCGATAATTTGATCTACAGATTTACCTAAAGTGAATAAATTATAAGCTGTTTCACTTGCATTGATATAGCCTTCGTTCATTGGCAACTCTTTTAATATCCTAATGCCATTTTCTATGTTGTTGTCACTGAAATAAGTGCTTTTAGTTGAACTGATTTTTTTTTCAGAATTAATCTTTTTTAACGCTTTACGCAGAATGTCTTCCAATAGTACATTGCTGGTTTTGCCACCACGTAGTTTTTCTACCTCTTGTTGAGGAAGATAGCTGTAACCCAGTTTTTGCAATAGTTGCAAAGCCGGAATCTGGCTGATATGGTCTTCTTTAAAACTAGGGTTTTCCATTGCTTATTTTATTTTTTGGAGAATTCGAAGGTTGATACAGAGAATTGGAATTTGCATGTTCCACAATTAATGCTTTTATTAAAATCTCTAATTAAACCTCTAATAATTTTCTAATTGCTCTCTTTAATGAATACGTAAATTCGTCCTTCAAATGTTATCTACTGAATATTTTAATTGGGTGTCTCTTAAATCCTCTCTTAAATCCTCTCTTAAATTCTCCCGTTTTATTTTTTAAGAGACCACTTTGACTTACTGAATGTGCCTGAATTATAAATTCTATTTTTCACTCTCATTTCTGTTAGTAGGTTTCCAATTTTGTTCTTTTTTTGTTTGTCATCCATCCAGTCGGGTAGCTTATTCCATAGTAATTCATCAATATCACTTCTTTCTAAAATGCTATGGTCTTTAATCGCTTTTTCAACAAAATCCAGATAGTAGCTTTTATCAAAAGCTTTATTTTTAGAATAGGTAGCTTTCTGACCAGTATTTTGAGCAACTTTAATCCCGATGTAGTAGTTTGGTTTTCTTCCTTCTATTAACTTTTTTATTCTTAAGTGTTTCTCTTCAAAATCAGTTAGCACTTGCTTTTTTTGCACTTTATCCAGTATAATGATTTCTTCTAGTGTCAAATCTCTATTTTTCGCAAGCAAGCGGGCATAATCCATGTCAAGCACCTTTCCAGATATGGTTACTTTTACTTTTCCTGGCGACAGATCATAATCGGGCATGGGGAAAAATCGTTCACGTTGAAAGTTGAAAATTTTCTTGATTCCACCACCAGCGGTATCAACCATTTTTAGGTTGAACATTGCCGAGGCCAAAAAACGATTGCGGTAATGCTCTTCAGGCGCATCTTCTTTAACCACTTTTTCTACGCTGCCGGGTATAAAAGAGCCCAGATTTGTAAAAATTAATTGATCATCCATTTCAATTACATTGATACGGCCATGTTTAGTATAGTCTTGATGTGCTATGCAATTATTTAAAGCTTCACGGATAGAATATGGTTGTGGCGGAAGCAGTTGCAGAAGAAAAACCGCTAGCTACCACAAAGATTAACCTGTCTGTAGATCAAATTGGTTTGATTGCCAGGGCGTCGGACGATGCAAGGTTACTCGACGGCCGATCATTTACAAAAATTTGCCTTCTGAAAATAAAATAAAATGGGATTTGCCATATGGCAAATCCCATTATTCATTTTCGTCAGTCATTTAGATTATCCCTGATAAGTTGCTCTCCAGCACAGCTTATTTCCGTTTATCTAAACTCAACAAAACTCTCAAATTATATTTACCGAATCAATAACTAGAAAGAATATTTACCATTAAAAATGTCCATTAGAAAACTCAATCAATAAATTACCATTAAAAATGTCCATTACTCCA
>JACMND010000155.1 GCA_014378705.1 Pedobacter sp.
ATACCGATTTACAGCAGTATTTGGTGCCGCTAAATCTTGATATAAATTTTCGTTACCCGTGTAGGTGTATATTTTTATTGGACTTTGATTTACATATTTATAAAGACCAATTTCAGAATAATTGGCTGAAATATTTGGTTTAATTTGAATTTCAATTTGATCAGAATTGTTATTAGTAACATATTCTATTTGAGTTTGACTTGGGTTTATGCTTTTTCCACTTAATACACCGATTGAATTTGAAGTTGAGGTTATCAACCGGCTTGAACTGCCTTTGAGTGCGCGAACAAAATATAGAATGGATGAATTATAGGATACACTTTTATCTGAAAATGTGTTTATAGAACCTATAGTTGAATCAAGAAGGGCGTATCCATTTTGGTTTATATTTCTAAAAATATAATATTTTAAAACATCAGGCCAACCAATATATTTGCTCCAATTTAAATTTACAATATTGGTGCAAGTATCTATTATGCTGGTTAAGTATATAGTTTTATGTGGTGTTGGATCATATGGCTTTGCGTTATCACAACTATCAGAACTGGTAATTTGATAGGTAAGTGATTTGTTTTTTGGATCAACTCCATTATCTACATAGAATGTATCTCTATGTGTTTGAGTAAGAATTGGATTAACTCTATCAAAATTGTAAATATAATAGGTGTTGAAATCTATGGATTTATTTGAAGTCCAGCCTAAGTATACCCAGTTAGTTGTAGGATCAACACTAACTGAATCTAAGTACGTTGCTTCTGGTTTAACGGTATCTATAGAGAGAGTATCTGTATAGCGTATCATAGTATCAATACCGCAAATAACCCTATATTCCAGGTAGTATAACCACGGTTTATTCGAGGGAATATTTGCACCTGCATGTTTATATTGTTTATTTGATGCAGTTAAAGAACTGTCAATGATTGAAAAGGGATAAACAAATTGAGATTCTGTACCAAAAAGTTTTACAGTAGAAATTAATTTACAGCTATCAGGATAGATTCTCCAATATATATTATTATCCGGTCCACCATTACATCCACGTATGAATTGAATTTTCTGTGCTGATAATTGATACGAAAAAACGAAGCATAATATGGTTAAAATTAGTTTCACGATTTACCGACAATAACCTCAACGAGTTTGTCTTGTTTTAAGTATATATTGGCAATTTCTAATAATTCTTCAGATGAAATCTGGTTAATTATTTTTACAAATTCTGTATAATATTCTTTACTTAAATTATTATCAATGAGAATTTTAAATCTGTCTGCTAATGAAAAAGGGCCATCAAGACTTCTTAGAAATGACCCTAACAAAAAGTTTTTTGCTATTTCTAGCTCTTCTTTTCCTATAAGTTGAGTCCCTAGTAGTTTCATTTCTTTGTATATTTCATCTACACCAGATTGCCTGTTTTTATTATTCATTTCGGTATCAATATACCAAACTGAAGCATTTTTATATGTTTCTAAAGCAGCGTAAATTCCATAGGTTAATCCTTTTTCTTCTCTAATGTTTTTCATTAGCCGAGAGCCGAAATAACCCCCAAAGATAAGATTTAATAATTGAAGCTTTCTAAAGTCAGGATGACTTCTGAGGATGGATAATTTTCCTATTCGAATTGCACACTGTACAGCGTCTTTTTTTTCAATAAAATGATTGCCAAATGAACTTGTAATGGCAGGTATAAGACTGTTGGTTAATCGGTTTTGAAGGATACTTGCGGAGATAGACTCTTGAATAAAATACAAGGTTTCATTAGAGAATTTACCTGATAACAATAGATATTTTAAGCCTTCTAAATAATTATTCTGGTAAAACAGTTTTAAATCTGAAACAGATATATTTTCAATATCAACTTTTTCAGAAAAAAAGGCGTAGGGGTGATTAATTCCTAACAAGTTTTGATAAAAGTTTTTTCTTAATAAGTAACTGTTTTTCTTTTCGTTAACAATTAATTTTTGAATACTATTTCTTTTAATGATATCTAATTCTTTTTCAGGAAAAATAGAATCCACTATTGCCTCTATAAAAAGAGGTAAGCATTTTTTTAAATGTTTTTCCAGACAATATAAGGAAGCTGTGGCATCGTCAGAACTGCCCCGGGTTTGAAAATAGGCGCCATAATAATCGAGTGCATCAGCAAGCTCCAACGCCGTTTTAGTAGTGGTTCCTTCGCTTAACATACTGGCCGTAAATGATGACTCAGCCCTTTTCAATTGTTGATTTAATCCCGCATTAAAAACCAGGTCTAAACGAATTACGGGTTCGGTACCCGCATTTATCGAATAAAAATTTATACCTTCTTTTATTTTGTTCGTCTGAAAATCCGGAAAGTGCAACGCATTAATCTGGTGGAATTTAGGTACTATATTTCTTTGTAAATTCATTTCTTAGCATGATAATATAAGGTAGAACAATTGGTTTCAACAAACATCTTTTTTGCAACTGATTGCATAAGTTCGGGAGTAACTTTAAAATATTGTTCAACTTCTGAGTGAACAAGTCCGATATCCCCTAAAAATTCTGCAAAAGCTAGTTTCATGGCCCGGTTAAGTACACTTACGTCACCAAAATGAACATTTGTTTCGGTTTTGTTAAGCACTTTAATGAGCTCATCCTTATTTACTTTCGTTGATTTAATAATTTCCAGCTCTTCCAGGATTGCAGCTTCAGCAACTGCAAAATCTATGCCCTTCATAAGCTTACCTTCAACCAAAAATAATCCGGGATCTGTATCCCCACTAATATAAGTGTCAAGTTCACTAAATAACCGTCTTTCTTTAACCAGGCTATTAAATAAACGGGCCGATTTTCCTGAACCAAGAATATCTGATAACAGATCACAAGCATAATAATCAACATCCATTCTTCCTCCCATGTGATATGCTTTAACCAGAAGATCAAGGGGAACATCATTATATATATGCTCAGACCTTGCTTCTTTTTGAACAGGCTCCTGCAGGTAATCTGCCTTTTTTGTCTCTTTCTTTTCAATGGGTAAAAACCATTTATTGCACAGGTCTTTACATGTTTGCAGGTTAATATTACCAGCAACAACTAAAATTGCATTATTTGGAGCATAATAGTTTTGAAAAAAGTCTTTTACTTCTGGCAATTCGAAAGCCTCAATATGGCTTATTTCTTTACCGATTGTAGGCCAATTATAAGGATGCACATGATAGGCAAGCGGTAAAATCTTAAGCCAAACATCACCATAAGGTTGGTTTAGGTAACGCTCTTTAAACTCCTCAATGACTACTTTTTTTTGAATGTCGAGACTTTTCTGACTAAAATTGAGACTTAGCATCCGGTCACTTTCCAGCCAAAATCCTGTTTCTATATTATTTGCCGGCAGCGTAATATAATAATTAGTTATATCGTTGCTCGTAAATGCATTACTTTCACCACCCGCATTTTGCAATTCTGTATCAAATTCTGGTATGTTAGCTGATCCACCAAACATTAGGTGTTCAAAAAGATGCGCAAAACCGGTTTTAGAAGCATTTTCATCCCGTGAACCCACTTTGTACAAAATATTCAAAACGCATAATTGGGTTGAATCATCCGGGTGATGAATAACGGTAAGGCCATTATCCAAGGTAAATTTGGTGTAATTAATCAATTGACGGAGTTTTAGTTAATACAAAAATAACACCAATGGTTTATATTTGTTTAGAAAAACTTAACAACTTAGCACGTTAATTTGTTAATAGTATTCCTTAAACCTCACCCTCCCATTTGGCTACAACGTAGGTAGCTAAACAATTTCCAATTACATTTACAGAGGTTCTGCCCATATCCATTACGGCATCAACAGCCAAAATTGCAAACGCTTTTTGAGGGTCGAGGCCAAGTGAAGAAACAGTACTCACCAAAATTAAAAATGAAGCACCTCTAACTCCGGCAACTCCTTTACTTGTGAGCATTAAAATAAGACACATATGTATTTGTTGTGGAATGGTAAGATTTATTCCGCAGGCCTGAGCGATAAAAACGGAGGCCAAAGAAAGATAAAGTGTAGTTCCATCAAGGTTAAAACTATAGCCGGTAGGCAAAACAAATGCAACCACTTTGCGGGGAATTCCCATGTCTATTAATTTTTCGAGTGCTTTAGGTAGGGCAGCCTCAGAACTGGCTGTTGCAAAAGCGATAGAAACGGGTTCTGAAATTGCATTGATAAATATTTTAAAAGGGAGCTTAACCATTATTCCTATTGGAACTAATACTAATGCGACAAACGCAAAAAGTGCAGCGTATAAGGTCATCACTAATTTAAATAAGTTGCCAAGTACGCCCATTCCTAAACTCGCAACAGAATATGCCATTGCCCCACCAACAGCAAATGGTGCAAACAACATTACCAAATTGGTAAACTTAAACATGGTTTCGCTTAATCCCTCTGTAAACAGTAACATTGATGCTTTCTTATCCTCATTTTTCACCAATGCCAACGCAATGCCAAAAAGAATACTAAAAATAACAACCTGCAGAATCTGATTTTCAAAGATTGCCTTTGCAATGTTCTCGGGAAAGATGTCGAGAATTACATCATGTGTTTGTTTTTGTTCGAGGATTTTACTGCCCCTTTCAATTTGGGATTTTTCAGCTTGTAACTCTGATCCAACTCCTGCCTGTGAGAGGTTAATAAATATGAGGCCAATGACTAGTGCGACAGATGTTACAACTTCAAAATAAATAATAGCTTTTAACCCCATTCTTCCCACTTGTTTAATGTTTGAATGGCCAGCAATACCAACTACCAGCGTTGCGAAAATTAAAGGCGCAATAATTGTTTTAATTAATCTTAAAAATATATCGCTTAACACTTTTAAAGGTTTAGCTATTTCAGGAAAATCATGGCCTAATGCAATTCCAATAAACATTGAAACGATAATCCAGGTGGTAAGATTTTTCTTTTCTATTGCCAGCCAAATGGCTAAAAAAATTGCACACCAACGTAAGATTAGTAAAACAGAAGCTGGCAAATTTATTATCTGATTCAGGTTAAGCACATGTATAAGTGCTGTTAATCCTCCTAAGGAAAGCGTAGCTATAAGTAGACTTTTAAACTTCATCATTCAAACATACATAAGCCTTAAAAATAAAAAAATTTTTATTAAATTAAACTATATTTGTTTAGAGTCATCTTACCCATACAAAATAATATTTTAAAACATGAAGCAATTAATGAAAATGAGTTTGGTGGTAATGGTTTCCATTGGACTTAGCTTATCGGCTTGTAAAAAACAAGATAGCACGGAAGATTCAGAATTGGTAAGTTCTGAAGATCAAAGTCAGGGTGAAACAAATTATGACCAGGTATTTAAAGAAGTTGATGGCGCCTCCACGGATGTGGGGATGAAAAAGGGTGGATACCCAGTTATCACTATTGATTCGAATGCTACTCCAAGAACGATGCGTATTAATTACGGAGCAGTAAATTATTTGTGCAAAGATGGAAATTACAGAAGAGGAATTATTTTAGTTAACTGGACAGGTAAATACAAATCTGACGGAACTGTTATAAATATTGGATTTGATAATTTTTATCAGAATGATAATTATATTGAAGGAACAAAAAGTATAACCAATAATGGAAGAAACGCACAGGGAAAGATGAGTTTTACCATTGTTGTTAATGGTAAAATTACTACTGCTTCAGCTGAAACACATTCCTGGAATAGCAATCGTACCCGCACCTGGCTAGCCGGAGAAGAAACCAAGGAATGGAACGATGATATTTATGAAATTACCGGCACAACAAGTGGTAAAAACAGAAAAGGTCTTTCATACAATGCTACTATAATAAAACCCATTCGGGCTGATTTAAGTTGCCAGTTCCGTTTTGTTTCGGGAATAATTGAATTAACACCTGAAGGGAAATCTAAAAGAACAATTGACTTTGGAACCGGTGCATGTGATAACCAGGTAACTGTTACCATGAATGGCAAAAGCCATGTGATAACTAAAAAGAGATAATTACACTAATCAGATAGTGGAAGAGACCGATATTTTACATGAAAATGTTTAATATCGGTTTTTTTTGCTAAAATGCTTTAAATGAAATTGCAATGGTTATCTTTGGGCCCTCAATTTTTATTGAAAACAACAGCATAAATCTTCTACATTACTTTGATAATCATAGAAGTTTAAAAGATTTTAAACGTGCAGGAAGTGGAGTATTTCAATTAATTTTTAAGGGGTAACAAACAAGATGAACAAAAGCAATCCAAAAAAAAGAATAAGTACTTCTAGATCAGCCAGTAAAACTACTGGTAATTTTAAAATCGGCAATACCACTAAAAGGGCCGGTTATAAAAAAGATGATAGATTTGGTGATGCTGACAGAAAGAAAAGTTTTTCAAAATCAAAGGAAGGAACATTTGGCGATTCTTCTCAGAAAAGGGGCACAAGAGTTAGTAAGAGCGACGGCTCAGGTGAAAATAAAAGAAGCTTTGGTTCAAAACCCGCTTATAAAACCGGAAGAACAACTGAACGCGCGGATGCACCGAAAAGATCCTATGGATCAAAACCTCCTTATAAATCTGCTAACAGAAATGAAGGATCGGAGGCTGGTAAGAGAGTTTACGGGTCGAAACCCGCTTATAAAAGCAGTAGAAACAGTGAAGGGCCTGATGACAGAAAAAGACCTTATACTTCAAAACCCGCTTATAAAAGCAGTAGAAACAGTGAAGGGCCTGATGACAGAAAAAGACCTTATACTTCAAAACCCGCTTATAAAAGCAGTAGAAGCAGTGAAGGGCCGGATGACAGAAAAAGACCTTATACTGCAAAACCCGCTTATAAAAGCAGTAGAAACAGCGAAGGGCCGGATGACAGAAAAAGACCTTATACTTCAAAACCCGCTTATAAAAGCAGTAGAAACAGCGAAGGGCCGGATGATAGAAAAAGACCTTATACTTCAAAACCAAGCTATAATACTGAAAGTAATAGTGAAGGAGCAGGTGACAGAAAAAGATCATACGGATCTAAACCGCCTTATAAAAGCGAAAATGCCGGTGAAGAATCAAGTGACAGAAAAAGATCATATGGATCAAAACCGCCTTATAAAAGCGAAAGTGCCGGTGAAGAATTAAGTGACAGAAAAAGATCATACGGGTCAAAACCACCTTATAAAACAGATAGAAATTCTGAAGGGTTTGAGGATAATAGGGAAACGCCGGGATCAAAACCACTCTATAAAACAGCTGGTGGAAGAAAGGTTTATGACAAGAAAAAATCTGAAGATGACTTTGGTTCAGGTACAAAAAGCGGAGGATCAGAAACCCCTTATAAACCACGTGTAAGAAAAGAAGTTGAATTTGAAGACAAAAAGACAACTAGATCAAAACCGGCATTTGACAGAAGTGAAAATAGGGAGAAAGGATTAGAAATAAAGAAGAAAGCCTATGGAGCTTCTGATACTTTTGTTTCGCGTTCAGCAATAAAAAGTATCACAGAAAAAGAAGAAAAACCTGCCAGAAGGAATAGTTTTAAAGACAAGGATAATTTTGTTAAAGGAACCACTTTTACCAAAAAGTCGGAAATGAAAGGTTATAAGCCGAGGATTAAAGAAGGGGAGCAGGAACAGGATTTTAGATTTGCGGGCGCAGGAGCGAAAGGAAAGTCGGTAAAAGTTGATGCTGTTGGATCCTTTGTTTCTAAAAGCAAATCGCAAAGTAAGGAGCGTGTTACTGAGAATGAACTATATGCAGGTGGAGAAATTAGAATAAACCGTTTTATATCGAATGCAGGGGTAAGCTCCAGAAGAGAAGCGGATGAACTGATTGGAGCAGGTTTAGTTTCGATTAACGGAGAAGTGGTAACAGAACTTGGTACAAAGGTTAAAGCCGGCGATGTGGTGAAGTTTAATGGTCAGAAACTTGCCGTAGAAGCTAAAGTTTATATTGTTTTAAATAAGCCTAAAGATGCCATTACAACCTCCGACGATCCAGATGGACGTAACACCGTGATGGATTTATTTGAGGGGAAAATGAAAGAGCGGATTTTCCCGGTAGGACGATTGGACAGAAATACCACCGGTGTGCTGCTTTTAACAAATGATGGTGAACTGGCCAACAGGCTGATGCATCCGAAACATGAAATTAAAAAGGTTTATAAAGCAACCCTGAATAAAAACCTTAAATCTACCGACCTTTGGACTTTAGCAAACGGGGTTATGCTGGAAGATGGAATGATTAAGCCTGATGCTATTGCCCAGTCTGATGCCAAGGATAAAAATGTAGTGGGAATTGAAATTCATAGTGGTAAAAACAGGATCATTCATCGCATGTTTGAGCATTTGGGTTATAGTGTTGACAAATTAGACAGAGTACTTTATGCAGGCATGGAAAAAGGAAGTTTGAAAAGAGGTGAATGGAGAGAATTAACAGACAAAGAGATAAAAGGAGTGAAGCGTATTGTTCATTTAAGATAACAGGTTAAGAAGGTAGTAAATAAAAGCATCTGCCTTATTTAATACCAACAGACAGAAAAATAAATTAAATTCGTAAAATTAAAACATACAAAAATGAACACAACATTGTTATTTATAGGAAACCTGGGTGGCGGCGAATGGTTAATCATTTTGCTGGCCATAGTATTTTTATTTGGCGGCAAAAAAATTCCTGAACTGATGAGAGGAATTGGTAATGGTGTTAGAGAATTTAACGACGCTAAAAAGAATGTGAAGGATCATATTGAAGAAGGCATGAAGAAAAAAGAAGAAGAAAATCCTGCTAAAACAAAAGATACGCCTCTTTAGAAAATGTCTTACAAAAGTTTAGCCGCCATAAAAACCGATTTGGGTTCAGGAGTAATTACGCTACCTAAATTAGTAGCGCAGTACCTTGAAACTATAGAAAAACATAAACATTTAAATGCTTTTCTTGAAGTTTATACAGAAGAAGTAAAGGAACACGCACTTAAGGTTGAAGGAAAAATTAATAATGGAAATGCCGGCAAATTAGCAGGCATGGTAATTGGCCTGAAAGATAATATTTGTTATAAAGGTCATCAGGTTTCTGCATCGTCCAAAATCCTTGAAAATTTTACTTCTGTGTATTCATCAACGGTTGTAGAACGATTGCTGGAAGAAGATGCAATTATTATAGGCCGGCTTAATTGTGATGAGTTTGCCATGGGTGCATCAAATGAAAATTCGGCATTCGGACCTGTTTTAAATTTTGCAGATTCAAGCAGGGTTTCTGGCGGTTCTTCTGGCGGAGCAGCGGTGGCTGTTCAGTCGGGCATGTGTTTGGTTAGTTTAGGAAGTGATACCGGAGGAAGTGTTAGGCAACCGGCCTCATTTTGCGGTTTATATGGCTTTAAGCCCACTTATGGCACAATATCGCGTTGGGGATTAATAGCATATGCCTCTTCTTTTGATATTATTGGTCCGATTACAAACTGTGTAGCGGATATGCAACTGGTAATGGAAGTTATTGCCGGAGCAGATGAATTTGACGCAACAGCATTGGCCAAACCAGTGGAGGAATATACTAAGACCTCGCTTAAGAAAAAGACATATAAGTTTGCTTATATTAAAGAAACACTTGAAACAGCAGGGGTGGAGCCGGAGGTAAAAGAAGCTACTGAAAATTATATAGCCTCCTTAAGAGATAAGGGACACCAGGTGGAAGCAATAAGTTTTGATTTATTGCCATATATGATACCGGTATATTATGTTCTTACAGCGGCAGAGGCTTCATCTAATTTAGCCCGCTTTGCAGGAATGCATTATGGGTATCGGAGTAAGCAGGTAAAGGACCTCGAAACAACCATCCGGAATTCGCGCACAGAAGGTTTTGGGGAAGAAGTGAAACGACGCATTATGCTGGGTGTTTTTGTGCTCTCTGCCGGCTCTTATGAAGCGTATTACAGTAAGGCGCAAAAAGTAAGGAGACTGGTTCAGGATAAAACTTTTGCCTTGTTTGAAGATTTTGACTTTATTATTTCACCCACTTCACCCACTACAGCTTTTAAGATTGGTGAAAAATCTGATAATCCATTGGCTATGTACCTGGCAGATATCTTTACCGTTCATGCAAACATTGCTGGTAATCCGGCCATCAGTATTCCAAACGGATTAGCAAAAAATGGAATGCCGATAGGGGTACAGATTATGGGCAGACATTTTGAAGATGCAGCACTTTTAGCTTTAGCAAAAAGCCTTTCATAGGCTCTAAACAAAATGTTTTGGTTTGAACCCAAACAGCAAAATAATTGTTTACAACTTTATTACTTTTTTGTAAAGACCCCTTTGCAATTATTATTTTGCGCCTTATGGGCTTACGCATAAAAAAACTTTTTCTTTTACTGTTATTCATAAATTTTTTAGGTTCAGTAACTTTTGCAATTGGTACAACACCCGATGAAGTTTATCAAAGCAAAATGGCGGCACTTAAGAGCTCCATTGAACTGATCTACCATCCTTCTGCAAAACCTTTTATTGAAGAATACCTGAGCAATCCGGATAAGGTGCGCGAATTGATAGGAAGAAGTAAATATTATTTTCCGTTGATAGAAAAAGCTTTGCGTGCAAAAGGACTTCCATCTGATTTAAAATACCTTGCAGCTACTGCTTCTATGCTTGACCCTACAACTGTTAATGCTAATGGAGCCAGTGGCATCTGGATGATGACTTACCCGGTAAGTAAAATGTATAAATTAAAGGTTAATACGTATGTAGATGAGCGCAGGGATCCATATAAATCGAGCAATGTTGCCGCCCAGCATTTTAAAGATCTTTATAGTATTTATAAAAGCTGGCCGCTGGTTATAGGCAGTTACGGATGCTCGCCGGTTACACTTAATAAGTGTATACACATAAGCAATAACAGTTTGTATTTTTGGGATATTTACCCGCATATGCCTAGCTTTTGCAAAGACCTTTACCCTAGGGTAATTGCAACCGCTTATATTTTAAATTACTATAAAGATCATGGCATAAAAACGGCTGAACCTGATTTTGAAATGGAGTCGGACAGTATACTGGTGAATAAATGGCTTTCGTTTCAGCAAATTGCATCGGTAACCGGCGCAACGGTGGATGAGATGAAGGAGTTGAATCCGAGTTTTAGAAAAGAGATCATTCCATTTTCGGTTGATGGGTATTATATAAAAGTTCCGTTAAGCAAAGCAAAGAATTTTTATTTGTTGAAAGACACCGTTTACAGACCTATTAACCCTATTGATATACAACCCAATGCTATCATAAAAAGTAACGAAGAGTTTACGGATAGCTTAGCAGTAACCAAAGGTAAAAAGGCACCAAAAGATAAGGAAGAAGAAACTCCAAAATTTACCAAAAAGAAAATTATTTATGTTGTTAAAAAAGGAGATATACTAACAGATATAGCCGATTTATTTGATGTTAAAATAAATGATATAAAAAGCTGGAATAAACTTAAAAAAACTAAGTTGAAGTATGGACAGAAACTAACTTTATGGGTAGAGGGAAATAAGACCGGATATTATAAGAAAATCAACAAGATGACTGCCGGGCAAAAGAAGAAAGTGAAGCGGAAAGATTGAGGAGTTGAGCGCTGGGAGATGAGAAATGAGCGCTGAGAGATGAGCGCTGAGAGATGAGGGATGAGCGCTGAGAGATGGGAGATGAGTGTTGCGAGATGAGAGATGAGAGATGAGTTTTGGGAAATGGGAGATGGGAGTTGAGAGATGAGAGTTGAGAGATGGGAGATGAGGGTTGAGAGAAGTTTGGCCAACCAACCAGTAACGCAGGTCTGGTGCCATTTGGGCATCTCGTTCCGCAAAGAACAATTTTAGGCGACTTATATGCGTTAATTATACATCAAGGGATATATTGTGGCCGGCTGATTGATTTGCCGCACAGCACCCCAATCAATAGTGTTTATACTCATGATTGAAAAACTGTTTGCTATGAATGAAATTACAAACGCCAAACAACAGCTATTCTGTTCATCGTGGTTTATGATTAATACTTTAAAATCAGAAAGAGTGCCGTGGGCGCCTCAAAGCCTATATTTAAAGGGAGAAAGTTTGTTGTGAAATGCCCGTTTCCGTTGATCGTTTTGGAGTACGCTATTTGGGAATTTAAAAAAAATTCCGTCCCCAATTGAACGTGTTTTGATAAAGAATAATTCAGACCAGCCCTAAAACAAGGTCCAAAAAAGGCTTTTGTAGTTTCGGTGACGGTGGTATTGTTATTGAAAGTTTGATTAAGAGATGATTCTACCCTGTTAGATAAAACACCCATACCGGCTTCTACTCCCCAAAATGGAATGAATCTTTGCTCCTGCAGATATTTTTTTTCGAACCCTATCCTAAAGGTAGCATTTGCGTTCTTAACAGTTACGGAAGAAACACCATCGTTGCTGGAGTTTTCACTTATATTGAACCCGGTTCCAAACACAACACCTCTTCCCGTTTTAATATTGTTGACCGAATAGGTGAATATATATGGATTAGTATTTATAGAGCTATTGCTATTGAAACTGATGAATTGTCGTAAAAGTAAATTAGCCTGGATACCAATGTACTTGTAAACTACTTTTGTAGACTTTTCACTGTCCGTCTGCGTATTTTGTGCTTGTGAAAAAGAGGTAATTCCGGCACAAAAAACTAACAATATAACCTTTATCATTATTTTTTCTTAAAGGGATTGGCGTACATAGGATTAACCAAAAAATCTTCATTTTTCAAGGTGTTTAAAAAGGCAATGATCGCCTTCTTTTCCACAGGAGTGATATTAAGTTTTGTGGGTGTACCATCCGTATTCAGAAATTTTGAAGAAAGGTTAATATTATTCTTTATTCCATGACTGTAATGATCCAAAACCTCACCAAGATTGGCGAAACGGCCATCGTGCATATATGGTGCCGTAACAGAAATATTTTGCAAGGTAGGCACTTTGAAAAGGCCCTTATCGCCTGGTTTTCCGGTAATTTTACCTAAGCCATTATCCTTATACACCTCATCCAGCCCAATATTAAACATTTCTGAGGGATCGGAACCACCTCCATAGCCGCCGGGATTTGATCCAAACTTGCTGCCTGAACGATCATGACACTGGGCACAGTTATACTTGTTATGAAAGAGCAACTTGCCCTGTTCTTCGAGCTCATTCAGACTATCGTTTCCGTTACTATTTCCATTTGAATTCATACAGGAAATAAAGCCTTCCAGTGCAAATGCTATCCGCTCTTTTGTAATCTTCTGATCACCGAACGACTTTTGAAAAAGTAGTGGATAATAGGATACTTCACTCAGCTTTTTAACAAGCGTTTCAAAATCAGGCAGGTTCATTTCGTTGTGGTTCAGTACCGGATTGAGTACCATGTCGGCAACATTGTTTTGTCGTCCATCCCAGAAAAGCAGAACTTGATTCTGATTCTGCAAAGTTGGCATTCCTGCACTAGAATCAAATGAGTTTGAAAAAAAGCCATTGATACCTTGAATAGACGGGGAGTTTCGATTCAGTTCGAGGCCATTAAATCCTTTGTCGAAACGCACATTGTTTGCAAACGCAAACTCCTGTTTGTGACAACTGCCACAGGAAACAGCATTGTTTGCAGATAACTGCTGATCATAAAACAAAACCCTTCCAAGAGTGGCCAGGTTATTGTTAATCCCGTGCTTATCGAAATATGCATATGAAGTAGCAGGTAATACAAGTTCGCCCTGTTTTTCCCTTTTCCCAAATGGTTCTTTTGTGCATGAAATAACACCTATTATAATCAAGCAAAACGTGAAGTAAATGCCACTTGTTATTCTTACTTTATTCATAGGTTTACTTTTTAGCAGTTACTTTAACGAATATAACTATAAAATCGTATTTATCATATCAAATCAATAGCGTGCTAAATGTTTAAAAAAGGAAAGCGAAGTTTTATCCTCAATGTTATCTTAAGGTTCACAAAAAAACAAACCCCTTTTCTAATGGCTAATTTAACATTGTTTTCACAGATTTGCCTTCTTGGGCTTGACTTTTTTGAGGGCTATAAGTTTTGCATCTATATGCCGTTAAACACTATTACCTTGACTTATTAGCTGGTGTAAAACACGAAGCACACACAGCGTACATAAGTTATTTTGGTATTTGTGGTTCTCGTAAATTTTTCTACTCACTTAGCTTATGCAGACAGTTTCGCGGTGTCACAACCAAAACAAAACCCATATGCTGAAACCGTTGGATGCATGGTTCATGCACGCAGTTATTTTGAAAAGGCCAAAGACAATGATAAAGAACGGGCAATGTGTTTTTTGGATCAGATACTGCCCTTATTTGATCTGGAAAAAAAGCTTAAAGAAGAAAATGCAACAGACCAATTAATCGTTCAGAGCAGACTTGAAATTGCTGTGCCTGTATTGGATTATTTACATCAATGGTTAAAAGCAAATCGCAATAATGTGGTTCCACAAAGTCCGATAGGTAAAGCCATTGCTTAGGCGTTAAAAAACTGGGATAAGCTTTGTAAGTATACACAGGCAGCACATCTGCAATTGCATAATAACCTGATTGAAAATTTAATTAGACCGGTTGCCATAGGGCGAAAGAATTATCTGTTTGCCGGTAACCATCATGCGGCTAAAAGAGGAGCAATCATGTATACATTATTTGCTAACTGCAAACTCAACAATATTAACCCCGAACACTGGCTAACAGGTGTACTAGAAAAAATTGCATCCCGTAAGGCAAATGATGTAGATGATCTGTTACCACATAATTGGAAATCCAAATTACAAGATGTAGTTTAGCGGGTGCTTACAAAGAATTAATAAAACTGCAATCAAAGGAATAGATCTAATGAAAATTGAAGGAGTAAGCCACGCCACTATTTTAACAATTATGAGTGAAGTTGGGCCAAAAGGCTTTACTAAATTGGCAACTGGTAAACAGTTTACAAGTTAGATGAGACTTGTTCCCAATAACAAAATATCCGGTGGAAAAATATTAAGCAACAAAATTCCAAAAGGAAGTAATCGACTTAAAATCGCTTAAAGACAGGCAGCAAATGCCATTGGAAACTTAAAAGATACACACCTCTCAGATTTTTTTAAAAGAGTAGCTTACAGAAAAGGCAGAGCAACTGCTGTAAGCGCAACTGCCCGAAAACTGGCCGTAATTATTTGGACCATGAT